>CAIRBI010000227.1 GCA_903876785.1 uncultured Gammaproteobacteria bacterium | reverse complement strand
GGAACTGCGGCGCATGTTCCGCATCGATGGCGGCCTCATGCACTTCGATATGCAGACGGGCAGCGGGACGTGGGACATGTTGCCGAGCCTGACCTACACGGGACATGGCGAGCGCTGGCAATGGGGGGCGCAACTCAGTGGTGTGCTGCGGCTGGAGAGTCGCAACGAGTCAGGGTATCGTCTGGGTAACTCGGCACAGGTCAGCAGCTGGACGACCTATGGCTGGCTTAGCGGAATGTCTGCCACGTTGCGGGGTGTCTATACCCTGCGGAGTGCCATCCAGGGGGATTTCGATGACTTCAATGCCCAAATCGGACCGATGGATTTTCCCCGCAACCAGGGCGGGCGCTTTGTCGATCTGGGCGTCGGGCTTTCCTACACGATTCCGACGGGCCGTCTGGCAGGCAACAGTCTGGCGCTGGAATGGCTGGAACCCGTGCACGAAGACGTCAATGGATTCCAGTTGGCACGCCGTGGTGCTGTCAATGCCAGCTGGCAGTTTGCCTTCTGATCGGTCCGCTTCGATAGAGGTTCCCGCGATGGGTCTGAACACGTGAAGCTCTGGCACTTCCCCTTTCATGCAATGGGCACGCCGTGCGAGCTGCAGCTTTATGCGGCGGAGCGCAGCCGTGCTCAGCAGGCTGCGGACGCGACGCGGCAAGATGTGTTGCGCCTGGAAGCTCGCTATTCACGTTATCGCGACGACAGTCTGCTTTCGGTCATAAACCGGGTTGCCGGGGCTGGTGGCCGGATTGAGGTGGATGCAGAAACCGCAGGGCTGCTCGATTACGCGACTACCTGCTTTGAGCAGAGTGATGGGCTCTTCGACATAACTTCCGGCATTCTGCGGAAGGCTTGGAATTTCAAGTCGACGGCATTGCCGGAGCCACAATTGGTCCAGTCACTATTGAATAAAGTGGGTTGGCAGCGAGTGGGATGGAACGCTTCCGTGCTCAACTTCAGCCAGCCGGGCATGGAGCTGGATCTTGGCGGAGTAGTGAAGGAATATGCGGCTGATCGTGCTGTTACCCTCTGCTTCGAGGCGGGCATTCGACATGGGATGGTCAATCTCGGCGGCGACATTCGCATCATAGGCGCACACCCCGATGGAAGTCCCTGGCGCGTGGGGATTCGTCATCCACGGGAGCCGGGTGCTCTGTTACAGACGCTCGAACTCTTCAGTGGCGCGCTGGCCAGCAGTGGTGACTATGAGCGCTGCATCGTGGTGGGCGACAAACGCTATGGACACGTCCTCAATCCCAAAACTGGCTGGCCCGTGGAACATCTCGCAGCTGTCAGTGTGGTTGCGGAGTTTTGCGTGATCGCGGGCAGCGCCTCCACCATTGGCATGCTCAAGGAGGCTGCAGGTGTGGGGTGGTTGCAGGAGTTGGGCTTGCCTCACATTTGGGTTGGAGTTGACGGATCGGTGGGAGCTTACCTCTGTGGGAGCGAGCCTGCTCGCGATTGAATGGAGTGGCTCTGCTCGCGGGTTATCGCGGGCGGGCCTTTATGCCCTCGGGTACGCTCCCACATGGCCCGCTCCCGCAGGGGAAATTTCATTGCCGTTGACGTAGAATCGCCTCAGAGCATCATTCAGCACAAGACCGACCAGGGAAATATACAGATCATGGCAGTAGACAGGATTCGCATCGCCACGCGGGAGAGCCCGCTGGCGCTGTGGCAGGCAGAGTACGTCAAGAGCACGCTTCTGGCGTTGTACCCCACGCTCCGCGTCGAGCTGATCGGCATGACGACGCGTGGCGACGTCATCCTTGATTCGCCGCTCTCCAAGATCGGCGGCAAGGCGCTGTTCGTGAAGGAGCTTGAGGTTGCGTTGCTGGAAGGCAAGGCGGACATCGCGGTGCACTCGATGAAAGACGTGCCGATGGAATTCCCGGAAGGGCTCGGCCTGACTGTGATCTGCGAACGCGAAGATCCCACCGATGCCTTCGTCTCCAACACCTATGCCCGCCTCGAAGATCTGCCGCTGGGAGCCCGCGTAGGCACTTCCAGCCTGCGTCGCCAGTGCCAGTTGCGCGCCATGCGCCCGGACCTGCAGATCGGCGATCTGCGTGGCAACGTCGGCACCCGCCTGAGCAAGCTGGACCGTGGTGACTACGACGCCATCATTCTGGCCACGGCCGGACTGGTACGCCTCAAGCTCGCCGAACGCATCCGCCAGCGTCTGGACACTCACACTTCATTGCCCGCAGGTGGGCAGGGCGCCGTCGGCATCGAGTGCCGCATCGCTGACAAAGACGTGATCGCGCTGCTGCAGCCGCTCCATCATCAGGAGACTGCGGACCGCGTGGTAGCAGAACGTGCCGTCAACACCCATCTGCACGGTGGCTGTCAGGTGCCTATCGCCTGCTTCGCCGAGGTCGAGGGCGATGATCTCTATCTGCGTGCGCTGGTTGGCGAAGCTGACGGACAACGCATTCTGCGCAGCGAGATTCGCGGCCCGCGTGCCGCTGCCGAACAGCTGGGCATCGCCGCGGCCGAAGCACTTCTGGCGCAAGGCGCCGACAAGATTCTCAAGGCTTTGCATGATGACATTGCTGCGGTGGTGTCTGCATGAACGTGACGGCCGGTGCGCAACAAGCGACCGGTGCGACGGCCGGTCGATTGCCGCTTGCAGGGCTGAGCGTGTTGCTGACCCGGCCAGCGGGGCAGGCCGACAAACTGGCTGCCACCATTCAGAACCTCGGTGGGCAGGTGACATCGATGCCTTTGCTTGCGATTGAACCGATCTCCGAACGTATTGCTGTCGAGCGACTCAAGACTTCCATCATGGCGTTGGACAACTACGACGCCGCGATCTTCATCAGCACCAATGCTGCGACGCTGGGGTTGGAGTGGATCGAGAATTATTGGCCGCAGCTGCCGGTGGGGCTTGAGGCCTACGCTGTGGGGCCGGGCACCGCAGAGATTCTTCGTCAGTTGCCGTGGTCAGTGCACTGTTCCGACAGCGGCGTGACCAGCGAACATTTGTTGGCTCTGCCGGGTTTGCAGGACGTCGCCAGCAAGCGCATCGCTTTGTTCAGAGGGCAGGGCGGCCGCGAGTTGCTGGCCGAGACACTGCGCGAGCGTGGAGCCCGGGTGGATTATCTGGAGATCTATCAACGCCGTGTGCCCGAGTATTCGCGCGCGGTCGTTTTGAAGCTTCTCGATGACAATGCCATCAATGCGGCGCTGGCCACCAGCCAGCAGATTCTCGACAGCCTCATCACGCTGCTGAGCGCGGAGAGTACGTTGCCACATAAGGTGCCAGAGAACTTGCAGAGTCTCTGTGTCGTGGTGCCATCGCAACGGGTGCGAGAACATGCGCTGGCGGCGGGCTTCAAACAGGTCATCGACGCCGGTGGCGCGGACGACAAATCAGTGCTGACCAGTCTGCAACAGCGCTGGGCGATATCACCAGGCAAGAAGGAGTCAACGTGACAGAGGCGAAAATCGGCAGCGGTTCAGGAAGTGCAGGGCAAGGTGAGGCACCTGGCACCGCAGCGCGTCTTGATACGCCAAAGGTGCTGGACGAACTGAGCAAGCAGAACGCAGCACGCTCCTTTAGCTTGCGCCGACACAGCGGCTTGCGGCGTTTCACCATCATTCTGGTCATGCTGATTCCTGTCGTATTGTTCATGACGTGGCTGACTATCGAGCAGGCCCGCACCGATACCGCTCTCGAAGAACTGCGGCTCGAAAACGACACGCTGCAGGCGGCGCTGGGCAACCCCGTCAGCGCCACACCGGGCCTCGATCCGCAATTGCTTGATGATCTGCGCCTGAGTCTGGAGGCGCGCATCGAGGCATTGAGCAGCACCACTGCGGGGCTGCAATCACAGTTGGCCGT
>CAIRBI010000226.1 GCA_903876785.1 uncultured Gammaproteobacteria bacterium | reverse complement strand
GAACTCGGGATTGTGCCGTGTGGACAACCCCTCGTTGCGGAAGTTGCGATTGATTTCGAAGACGCGTTCGAAGCCACCGACCACCAGTCGCTTCAGATACAGCTCCGGCGCGATACGCAGATACATCTGTTGATCGAGCGCGTTGTGATGCGTGATGAAGGGCTTCGCGGAGGCGCCGCCAGGAATCACGTGCATCATCGGCGTCTCGACTTCCATGAAATCATGACCCTCAAAGAAACGGCGCATGCTGCTGATGATTTTCGAGCGCATGACGAACGTGTCACGTGAACTCTGATTGGCAATCAGGTCTATATAGCGCTGGCGATAGCGCACTTCCATATCGGAAAGGCCGCGGTATTTGTCCGGCAGCGGGCGCAGCGCTTTAGTCAGCAGACGCAGTGAACTGATCCACACGGTCAGTTCGCCTTTGCCGGTCTTGAAGACTTTGCCTTCGACGCCCACGATATCGCCCAGATCGAGGCTCTTGATCTCGGCCAGCAATTCCTCGGACAACTCCTTGGGGTTGAAATACAGCTGCATCTGCTCGGACACATCCTGAATCACCAGGAACGGACCGCGCATGCGAATGACGCGTCCTGCCACCTTCACATCGACCTGCAGGCCGTCGATCTCTTCCTTGTCCTTCTCGCCATAGGCTGCGATCAGATCGCGCGCGTAATGGCTGCGACGGAAATCATTCGGGAACGCATTGCGTTTGACGCGAATCGCATCCAGCTTCTCGCGGCGCTGCGCGATCAGTTTGTTTTCGTCGTGATGCGCTTCATCGCCGGTTTGTTGCGCAGAAGAGTGTGCTGCGCCTGCCTGCTCATTGTGATTTGTCACTGGATTCATAGCCCCATTTTCAAACTTGCTTCGATAAACTTGTCCAGATCACCGTCGAGAACGGCGCCGGTATTACTGATTTCTATACCGGTACGCAGATCCTTGATCCGCGACTGATCCAGCACATAGGAACGTATCTGACTGCCCCAGCCGATGTCGGATTTCTCCGCCTCGATTTCCTGTGCAGCCTCACGGCGTTTCAACTCTTCCATCTCGTAGAGTTTGGCCTTCAACTGCTTGATCGCCTGGTCCTTGTTCTTGTGCTGCGAGCGCTGATTCTGACACTGCACAACAATGCCTGTCGGCTCGTGAGTCAGACGAATCGCGGAATCGGTCTTGTTGATGTGCTGACCACCAGCGCCACTGGCACGATAGGTGTCGACGCGCACGTCGGACATGTTCAGATCAATCTCGATATCGTCGTCGACTTCAGGAGACACGAACACCGAGGAGAATGACGTGTGGCGACGATTGCCGGAATCGAAGGGAGATTTTCGCACCAGACGATGCACTCCCGTCTCGGTCCGCAGCCAGCCGAAGGCATATTCGCCTGTCAGATGAATGGTCGCACTCTTGATGCCCGCGACTTCGCCAGCGGACACCTCAACCACTTCCACACCGAAACCCTTGGCCTCACCCCAGCGCAAATACATCCGCAACAGCATGTCCGCCCAATCCTGCGCCTCGGTGCCACCGGAACCCGCCTGGATATCAACGAACGCATTGTTCATGTCCATCTTGCCGGAGAACATGCGGCGGAACTCCAGCGCTTCGAGTCTGGAGCCAAGGCTCTGCAACTCAACATTCACTTCGTTGAAGAGGTCTTCGTCGTCCTCGTCCTCGGCCAGTTGCAACAGTTCTCGACAATCAGCCAGACCGCTGTGCATGTGATCTATGGTGTTGACGACCAGTTCCAGCTCCGCACGTTCCTTGCCGAGCGCCTGCGCGACTTCGGGTTTGTCCCAGACATCGGACTCCCCCAGTTCCAGCTCCACTTCTTTCAGCCGATCCTTCTTTTCATCGTAGTCAAAGATACCCCCGAAGGATCTCGGTGCGGGCGGTAAAGTCCTTGATTTTCAGCTGCGTTAAATTGGTCTCGATCATGCGCGTCTCAAATGCTGTGTCTGGTGGCGGAAAAGGCGGGCATTTTACCCTATTCCTGACGCGATTAGACAGCGGGCTGCGGGTTAACCGCCCGCCGGGGCAATCTGCTAAACTCCCGCGATGCAAAAATCTCCCGATCAAATCCTCGAAAATGCCGAAGTAGTCTGGCAGGAAAATGGTGCGCCCTACTCCAGCCGTTTCGCCGATATCTACTTTTCACGCCAGGGCGGACTAGAAGAAACCGAGCATGTGTTTATCGCCGCCAATCGGTTGCGGGGACGCTGGCAGACTCTCGATAAACTCCTGAGCGAAGAAGCGTTGACTATCTCCACCGCAACGAGTCCTCAGCGCTGCTTCACCATTGCAGAACTGGGCCTCGGCACTGGCCTCAACTTTCTGTGTTGCTGGCGGGCATGGCAACAACTACAACCGACCAGCCTGCGCCTGCACTACATCGCTTGCGAAAAATTCCCCATGCAGGCGAGTGCGCTCGCACAGGCGCTGGCAAGCTGGCCGGAGCTGAGCAATTTCAGCACGAGCCTGCTCAACGCCTATCCGGATCACTCGCCGGGGTATCACCGCCTGCAGTTGCGCAGCCAGGACGGTGGCAGCGAAGTGACTCTGGATCTCTATTACGGCGACGCTGCCGAGATGCTCGCCGCGCAGCCGCTGCGTGATCACGTAAACGTCGATGCGTGGTTTCTGGATGGCTTTGCGCCGCGCGTCAATCCGGACATGTGGAGCACAGACCTGCTTGCGACGATGGCGCTGCTGAGCAGGCAAGGCACCACATTGAGCACCTACAGCGTCGCCGGCCAGGTCGTGCGCAATCTCCGGGAATGCGGGTTTCACGTTAGCAAGCAGCCGGGTTTCGGGCAGAAGCGCCATATGCTGCATGGCGAGTTTGTGGGTGGAGGCCAGATCGCTCCCGCTCCCAAAGCGAGCGCGCCCTGGCTGCAACTTCCCGAATACAACGCCTCCACTCGCGAGGTAATCGTGATCGGCGCCGGGCTGGCTGGCTGCAGCGCAGCCTCCGCACTCGCCCGGCGCGGGTTTCACGTCACCGTGCTGGAACAGGAGGGCGAAATTGCGGGCGGTGCCTCCGGCAATCGACAGGCGGTTTTACAATGTAGACTGAGTAATGCGGTCAATGCCGGCTGGCAGTTCAACCTGCAAGCGTTTCTGTATGCGGTGCGATACTTCCACACCATCCAGAGGGACATCGCCGACATCCAATGGCACCCTTGCGGCGTGCTGAACCTCGAAACCGCCTTCAGCTCCCGACGCGAGCGGTGCCCGGACGTACAGTTGGACCTCTATTCCGAACAGGTGGTGCGCAAGGTCAATCAGCAGGAGGCGGCGGCGCTATGCGGGATGGCGATTGATGGTGGCGGCAATTTCCTCCCGCTGGGTGGCTGGCTCAATCCGGCAGCCCTGTGTCGAGCCTCGCTGCAGCACCCCCTGATTCGATTCTCCGGCAATACAACGGTCGATCGGCTGGAATATGAGAACGGTCGCTGGCAGTTGTTCAGCGCTGAACGGAGTCTGCCGATTGCCAGCGCACCAACCCTCGTCATCGCCAACAGCTTCGCGGCACGGCGCTTCATCCAGACGGCGCCTGTGCCTCTGACACCCCTGCGAGGCCAGGTCAGTTATCTGCGGGAATCGGAGGCAACGCGGGCATTGCGCAGCGTCGTGTGCGGGCTGAGTTACATGAGCCCGCCCCACGATGGCCTGCACAGTGCTGGAGCGAGTTACTCGAAGGATGTCAGCGATCTCGCCATCTCGGCCAGAGAACATAGCGACAACATCTCGGGAATCAGCGGCCACTTCCCTGCCGGCACCCTCACCACCGACGTCGTTAGCGGCGGCAGGGTCTCTGTGCGGGCCAGCACCAGTGATCGCATGCCAATCGCAGGTCCGGTGCCGGACCTGGCAGCATTGACGGCCCTGTACCCCACCCTCAAACAATGGGAAAGACAGGCTCCCAGAAAACTTGCACCTTGTCTGCCCGGCCTCTACATCAGCGTCGGACACGGCTCTCATGGGGTCACCAACTGTCCGTTGCTTGGTGAATATCTGGCGAGCCTGATCGACAATGAAGTAAGTCCGCTGCAAAAATCACTGAGCGACTGCCTGCATCCGGCGCGATTTCTGCTGAGGGAATTACGCAGGTTGCCGCCGGGGCATTAGCTGAAGAACCTGCTGATCACACGATACAGACTGTGGGCGTCATCGCTGCCGGCCAGTTCGCGGATCGAGTGCATGGCAAATGTCGGTACACCGATATCGACCGTCTCGACACCTATGCCGGCCGCGGTAATCGGCCCGATGGTGCTGCCACAGGCCATGTCACTGCGCACCACAAAGGCCTGCACTGGCACGTCGGCCTGCGCACACAGCGATTTGAAATAGGCCACCGAGCGGCTGTTGCTGGCATAGCGCTGGTTGGCATTGATCTTCACCACCGGCCCCTGATTGAGGATAGGGCCATGGTTGCCGTCGTGTTTGTCTGCATAATTCGGATGAACGCCGTGGGCGTTGTCGATGGAGATCAACATGGAGTTGCGAATCAAACGCTCCAGGTCTTCGGCGCGCCTTTCTACACGCGCCGATGTGCAGCCAACGATTCTCTCCAGCACGGAGCGCAGGAATGGCCCCTGAGCGCCGGAAGCGGACGCACTGCCCACCTCCTCATGATCGGAGCAGATCAGCATGTTGCAGGTCTCTTCACCGCCGCCTAGCAACGCCTGCAGAGAAACATAGCAACTGAGCAGATTGTCGAGCCGCGCCGAGGAGATGAATTCCTCATGCAGCCCGATCAGCGCCGGACGCTGGGTATCGTAGAAGCTCAACTCATGACTGAGGACGCGCTCGGCATCCGGCCTGCCACATTGCTCATGCAGCCAGCGGAGCAGCAATTCGTCGAAGGTACTGTCGCGGACACCGGAGATGGACAACAAGGGCGGCAGATCTTTCTGCGCGTTGATGGATTTGCTCTGGTTGGCTTCCCGATCGAGATGAATGGCAAGACTTGGAATAACGGCGACTGGCTTCTTCATATCGATCAGACACGAATTCAACTGCTGATTGTGCGTCATGAAGTCGACGCGTCCGGCAATTGAGAGATCACGATCAAACCAGGGATTGAGCAGAGCGCCGCCGTACACCTCGACACCCAGCTGCAGGTAATTGTTCTTGCGCAGGTCCGGCTGCGGTTTGATGCGCAGACACGGGCTGTCCGTGTGCGCCCCCGCCAGCCTGATGCCAGGATATGTGACGTCCAGCTTGGTTGCTGCCGTCCCCGGCAGAGTGAAGGCGATAATGGAAGAGCCATTACGTGTGACGAAATAGCGTCGCCCGGCCTGCAGTTCCCAGGAATCAACCTCGTCGAGCGGCTGAAATCCAGCCGCAAGCAGGGATTGAGACATGTGGCTGACCGCATGAAAGGGAGTCGGCGAGGCAGCGATGAAGTCCAGCAGTCCTGCGTTGAAACTGTTTTTGTCCAGCGCCTGTCTTGTCACTCACCAACTCCTGAGGTTCACCTTTGGGTCTTTTATTCAGAGCCCTTCGTTCAAGGTCTCTTGACGGTCTTACGGTGCCTTCACTTCCAGCAGTTCGACATCAAAAATCAACGCGGAGTGCGGGCCGATCGGACCGGAACCAGTTTCACCGTATGCCAATGCAGACGGGATGAAGAGACGCCACTTGTCGCCAGCCTTCATCAGTTGCAGTGCTTCGGTCCAGCCGGCGATGACCTGGCTTACGCCAAATTCAGCAGGCTCGCCACGGTCAACGGAGCTGTCGAAGACGCTGCCGTCAATGAGCGTGCCGTGGTAATGTGCCAACACGGAATCCTGCAGTGTTGGTGATGTGCCACCCGCAGCGCCTTCTGTGAGAACGAGATATTGCAGTCCGGATGCTGTTGTTACCACACCCTCTTTCTGAGCATTGGCAGCTAGAAACGCCTCGCTCTCTGAGCGTGCTGCTTCCATCTCTGCGTTCTGCGCGTCCATCATCTGCTGCTGGAAAGTCTGCAGCGCGGTCATCATCTGCTCTTCAGTCAACTGCGACTGGCCACTGACCACATCGCTGATGCCGGCAAAGAAGGCGTCCATGTTGATGGAGTCCATGATGCCCTGTCCGGCCAGGTTCTGACCGATGTTGACGCCGATGCTGTAACTGATCTGATTCTCTTCACTGGTCAGATCGACAGCACTGTCAGCCGCCTGTACCTGAGTGGCAGAAAACATGACTGCCAGCACGGCGCTGCTCAGAGTCGGTAATTGGGGAAAATTCATGTTGGGATCCTTAATTGGAGGTTTCTGTAAAGTGATTTACCGATTTTCATTGCAGGCAGACAGGACGTGCCGACATCGGGCAGCGAATACTAACCGTAGTCGGCGCCAATTTCCACCGGCGGGCCTTGTTACAGCCCTCACGGGCTGTCAGCGATCGGGGCCATCGGTTATGCTGCCAGCCCGAATGTCAGTCAACCGCAAAGGAACATTACTACTGTGAAGAAACTCCAACAGCTGTCGGCACGCGACAAGTCTGCATTCGCCATCATCATCTTGGCGCTGTTTTGCAGCAGCTGTTCACAGCGCTTCGCTGTGACGCTCAACGATCAGACACTCTACGACCCGCGCGTGAATGCCGACGAGCTGCGCTTTGCGGACCCGGGCCTGCAGGGCTGCGTCAATTTCGCGCTGCAGCAACCGAATACGACACTGGAAACGTTGAAAGTACTGGCCTGCCCCGGCTGGGAGATCGAGATACTCGACGGCATTGCGGCACTCACGACCCTGCAGTTTCTGGATCTCAGCGACAACCGCATCAGCAGCCTCGCACCGCTGCAACCACTGCGCAATCTGAGCTCTGTCAGCATCCTCAACAATCGTGTCACCGACATTGCGCCGCTGCTGTCGATGCGGACACTGACCTCGGCAACCCTGACCGGCAATGACAATATTCAGTGCAGTCAGCTTGATGTCCTGGGCAGCAAACTGGGTCAGAACATGCGTAGACCGGCTGACTGCCGCGATTGAAATCAGCGGCGGCTAAGGCTACTGGCCGACGCTGGGCGCTTGTGCATCCCCGGTGGTCAGTTTCGGCACACCACTGTGAAAACGAAACTCGCTGTCCGGCGAACTGATCAGCTCATGTTCAACAGCGCGAAAGCGTTCGATGTGAGGTGTGATGTCTTCTTCGGCATACAACCTCGCGAGCGCCAGATAGTCCTGATAGTGCCGCGCCTCGGATTTCAACAACCCTCGATAGAATCTGGCCAGCTGTGCATCCAGCAAGGGGGCCACGCGGGCGAAGCGCTCACAGGAACGCGCCTCCACAAAGGCGCCGACGATCAAGGTATCGGTCAGCGCGTGACGTCGATCGTGACGGATGTGGCCGCGCAAGCCTCCCGCGTAGCGTGATGCTCCCAAGTACACGTATTCGATGCCGCGCTGCTGCAGCAGCCTGACGACCTGCTCGAAGTGCAACAATTCTTCTCTGGCCAGCTGCGCCATCTTCTGCAACAACTCGGTGCGATCCGAATAGCGGTAGAGCAGATTCATGGCGGTGGCCGCCGCTTTCTTCTCACAATTGGCGTGATCTATGAGCAAGACAGACTGCTGCCGCACAGCCTCTTCAAGCCAGGCATCGGGCGTGGGACAAGGAAGGAATTCGAGAATTTCACTTAGCATGATGACTAGGAATCTTGAGGGTCAATGGGGGTTATGTGTGCGTGGCTGACGCGCTCAGCTACCGTGATCTTCCAGCTGGTCTGGCTCTTCAGCGCCAGCCTGCGCGAGCATTTTTTCCGTGTGTTTCTTGCTGGCCCGCGCGCCCAGCTGCTTCAGCTTTTCGATTCGAGTGATCAGGTTGCCCTTGCCCGATATCAGTTTGTTGTGGGCCTTGTCATAACTCTTCTGCGTCGCATCGATGCGGCCACCAACTTCTTCCAGGTCCGCGACAAAGCTCACAAACTTGTCATAAAGCGCGCCCGCAGAATTGGCTATCTCGATCGCATTCTGGCTCTGTTGCTCATAGCGCCAGATGTTTTGAATGGTGCGCAACGTGGCAAGCAGCGTCGAGGGGCCCACCAGAATAATGTTTTTCTCGAAGGCATCAGTGAACAAGCCACCATCCTGCTGCACCGCCACGGAGAATGCGGCTTCGACGGGCATGAACAACAGCACGAAATCAAGCGAGTTGACCGTCATCAGATTCTGGTAATCCTTGCTGCTCAACGCCTTCACATGCGAACGTACGGACTGCACATGCTGCTGCAACAGTTCGGCGCGCCGTGCCTGATCATCTTCGGAACAGAAACTCTCATAGGCCTTCAGCGACACCTTGGCATCGACGATGACGTGCTTGTTTTCGGGCATGTGCACGATAACGTCAGGCTGCGATCGTGAGCCATCCTCTGCGCGCAGACTTACCTGGGTCTCATACTCGCGCCCCTTCACCAGCCCGGATTTCTCCAGAATGGTTTCGAGGATTACCTCACCCCAGGTGCCCTGCGTCTTGTTTTCGCCCTTGAGCGCATTAGTCAGATTGACGGCGTCTGCGCTTATGCGGGTATTGAGCTCCTGCAGACTCCGGATCTCCTTTTCCAGAGAGAAGCGCTCCTTGGCCTCGCGGTCGTAGGTCTCTTCCACCTTCTTTTCAAATTGCTGAATCTTCTCGTTCAACGGCTTGAGTATTTCACTGATGCTCTCGCGGTTGCTCGCGGTGAACTTGCGACTCTTGTCTTCCAGAATCTCATTGGCGATTGACTTGAATTCGAGAGACATCTGCTCGCGCGCCTGCAGCAGAAGCGCCAGCTTCTCTGCCGCTTGCTTGCGTTCCTGTTCAAGGGTGGTCTGCAGGTGGGTGATTTGCTCGCGGTAGCGGGTATTGGACTCGGACAGCGTCTGGACTTCCTCCTGCAGCACGGTGATCCGTGAACTCTGTGAGTCAATCTCCAGCTGCCGGGCCTGGAGCCTTTCGTCCTGAACAGCCAACTTGCCAGACAGGTCAGCCGGGCGACGCAGATAAAGCGTGACACACAGAATTATCAGCAGGACGACCAGCACTGCAAGTGCAATCAGCTCCGGTGCGAGAGGCATATCTGGCAGTCTCCGGCCATGGCGACGGCGCACCGCCATGGCGGCACGACCTTGGTACCTAGATCAGGTTGTTGTTGATTTCCCGGATCAGCTGATCGCGCAGCTCACCATTGTCGGCCACGCCTGCAGTCTGCACAGCGATGACAGTGACCAGGCCTTCAGTGGTGATGAGCCGGATGGTAAATGCCGGAGTTACGCCGTCATTGTTGTCACCCCTGCCAAACAATCTGCCGAAGAAGCCCGGCTCATCCTCTTCACCCACCCCGGTGTAAAGCACGGAGTAATAAGCCTCATCTCTCGAACTCTCGGTTTCCTCAATTTCTGCATTGTTCAAGGCCTGCCCAACCTGCGACCAGGCGCGATCGAAGTCGATGCGTAGAAGCAGCGTCTCGCCATCGTTGGTGCGGACGATGCCAGCCTTGCTCTCTGCCTCCAGGCTGCCTGCCAGCAATGATACTGACGATGCGCGATAAAGGTCGGTACGATCTGCGAGGTAGACCGAGACGCTGTCCAGCATGGCGTTCTCCAGCTCAAGACTAGCTGAATTCGCGGGCCAGTTGACGGGGGCTGCTGTGTCTGCGACATAGGATTCCCCAACCTGCAGCACATACACCTCGGAGTTGCCCGCGTGCAGACCCGGCTCAATACGAGCCTGATACTTGCTTCGGCTGCCAGCTTCTCCTTGCCAGGTTGTTTCCATGATCAGGGCGACAGGATCTTCGGACGCCAGTTCGATGCCCGCTGTCGACCAGTAGTCACGCAGGCGCGGCCATACCTGAGCCGGTTCAGCGCCGATGACGATCCAGCGACGGTCGCCGAAGCGCTGCACAACTACACCTTCGCGGACATTGGTATCCAGTGGTCGGGGCGCGGGCGCCTGAACGAATGTCGGTTTGTCTTCCGGCAGTGCCGGAGGCACGACGTAAAGCTCGTCCAGGGTAAAGCTGTCCAGTTCAGCAGGAATGCTCATTGGCGCAATAGTCGGTGCCACCAGATAATCCCCCTCGCGATCACGAAACATGCCGTCTTCGCCCGTGAGATAAAAGCATCCTGACAACGCCGGTAGCAGCGCAGCCCCTAGAAAAATCGATCTGATTACCTGCATCTTGTCTCTCATGTCTGGCTATTTTCAATGTTAAGTAAACGGGATATGGCATTACCCCTCTTCAAACGCTCAGCCCGGCCTTGCGCATCGCCTCAAGCAGCGTGGAATGGAAACCGGGACTCAACTCCACGAGGGGAAGCCGCAGACTGGCCTGAATCAATCCCAATTTCGCCATTGCCCACTTCACAGGTACGGGGTTCCCCTCGACGAACAACTTGTCGTGCAACATTTCCAGTGGCGCATTGACCCTGGCTGCTGCCTCAGCATCGCCCTGCAGTGCCAGCCTGCACAAGTCATGCATCTGCTGCGGCACCAGATTGCCAGTGACAGAGATATTGCCCTTGCCACCGGCCAGCATCAGTTCCAGAGCAGTCGCGTCATCGCCACCGTAGATGCTGATGCGGTCCGCACAGGTGCGCAGCAATTCACGGCAACGCTCCATGCTGCCACTCGCTTCCTTGATTCCGACTATGTTTGGAATGTCAGCAAGGCGGGAAACGGTCGAGGGCAGCAAGTCTATCCCGGTACGCGATGGAACATTATAGAGAATCTGAGGTATATCAACAGCTTCAGCAACTGCCTTAAAGTGCTGATATAGCCCTTCCTGACTAGGCTTGTTGTAATACGGAACGACCAGCAGGCAGGCATCGGCGCCATACTCGCGAGCTGCCTGTGTGAAAAAAATCGCCTCTCGTGTCGAATTCGAGCCGGTCCCAGCAATCACGGGAATGCGCTTGGCAACCTTCTCTACGCAATGACGCACGAGGGCGCAGTGCTCCTGTTCGGACAGCGTTGGAGACTCACCCGTAGTACCCACGACCACTATAGCGTCGGTACCGCTGGCAATGTGCCATTCGATCAACCTGTCAAAGGCCGGGTAGTCAATTTCGCCGTTCGCGAGCATCGGCGTGACTATGGCAACAATACTGCCCTCAATCATTGCAAAACCTCAAATCGTAGAGTTGAAAAAGCTGCGCGGCGACTTTACCACAGACGCCCCTGCAACCACAAAATCAGCCGCCGCGCCAAGCCACGTCGGCATGGCCAAGAGCCCTTGGATTACTTGTGGTGCAAGTCAGGTAGTGGTTTGCGTGTGGTATCGGGCCAGGCATTGATGATTGCCTTGATCAGCGTGGCCAGAGGTATGGCGAAGAAAACGCCGGCCAATCCCCACAAGCCACCAAATACCAGGACTGCACAGATGATCGCGACCGGATGCAGATTCACCGTCTCTGAAAAGATGATTGGCACCATGATGTTGGAGTCCAGCAGATGAATGACGCTGTAGGCAATAAAGACAGCGTAGAACTCATTGCCGATTCCCCATTGCACGTACGCCACCAGTGCTACCGGAATAGCCACCACAGCTACGCCAATAAAAGGGACGATGACCGACAGGCCCATCAGCACAGAAAGCAGCAGAGCATAGTTCATTCCAAGGATTATGAAAGTGATGTAACTCACTATTCCCACAACAGTTATCTGAAAAACCTTGCCGCGAATATAGTTGGCCATTTGCATGTCCATCTCCTGCCAGACCTGCTCCATCAGGGGGCGATTGTGGGGCAGCAGATTACCCACCCAATGCACCAGCAGCTTCTTGTCCTTCAGCATGAAGAACACCAGCACGGGTACCAGCACGAGAAACACCAGCCAATCGAATATGCGGGGAATGTTCGATATCGAATAGGACACCACCACCTGCCCCAACAGCGCCAATTCGCCCCGCAGTGTGGCTATAAGGTCATCGACCTGCTGCTGGGAAATCAACCCGGGGTACGTTTCTGGCATATGCAACAGAAGGTCCTGCCCCTCGGAGATCAAGCGCGGAAGCTCGTTGATCAGTCGACCAAATTGATTCCACGCCTGGGGAAGCAACAGCAGCAGGACTGCCATGAACGCACTCAAAAACAAGGTAAAGACCACACCAACGGCAACTGCATTGGGCGCATTCTTACGCACCAGCGAGTTGACCAGTCCTTGCAATAAATAGGCAGTGACGACCGCTGCAAACACCGGCGCAAGTATGGACCCCATGCTCACCACCACGAACAGGCCGGCTAGCAGGAGAAGGGTAAATATGATGGCTTCTTCGTCGTGAAAATAACGATCGAAGAAGCTTCGCACGAGTTTGCGCATGTTTGATTGTCAGCCCTTTCTGATCCAGTAACAGTAAGTGGCGTCCTCTTTACTGAAGGCCAGAATCTGGTGTCTGCTTTGTTGCACGAATACCTGAAAATCCCGTTCGGAGCCAGGATCGGTAGCAAGCACTTTCAATATTTGCTGGGGCTGGAGTGAATTCAATGCCAGCTTCGCTTTGAGCAAAGGCAGCGGACACATCAGTCCGCTTGCATCAAGTATCAGGTCTGCATCGATTTTCATGCGGGCATTTTAACAAGCAAAGCGAGTCATTGCCTAGGGAAGCAGGGAATAACTCCGAAAGTCGCTACCCCCTTGCATTCGGCCATTGCGCGCCCCATAAATAGCCGTGGAATTATTTGTATGAATGTCGGTCTTAGGGTTACAGTCAACATGGCGCTTTCCTCCTGCTCAAGCACGGAATTCTATGCATAAGTACACCCGCCTCACCGGCGTAGCGGCACTCACCCTGCTGTCTTTTTCAGCTCCAGGCAGCCCAAATGTGCTGGCCCAGGTACAACTGCCGACGCTGGGCGACAGGATATCCGGACTGATCTCCCTCGATGACGAATACTCATTGGGCAAGGAGTTTCTGCGCACCGTGCGGCGCAGCAGCCAGACTATCTCCGACCCGCTTCTCAATGACTACCTTGTTAATGTCACTCACAACCTGGCATTGCACAGCGAGCTGGAAGATTACCGGCTGTCATTCATTATCATCGACAGCCCGGAGCTGAACGCCTTTGCTGCCCCGGGCGGGATCATTGGCGTAAACGGAGGGCTGTTTCTCAACGCCCATACGGAAGGTGAATTCGCCTCAGTCATGGCCCACGAGCTCGCCCACGTCAGCCAGCGCCACTTCGCGCGCAGTGTCGAGGACGCCCAGCGACGCCGCATCCCGGAGTTAGCCACATTGCTGGCCAGCATCGTCATCATGGGCACCTCAAGCCCCGACACAGGGCAGGCCGCCATCATGGCCGCACAGGGTCGCTCTATAGAAAATCAGCTGCGCTTTTCCAGGAATAACGAAGCTGAAGCAGACCGCCTGGGAATTCGTACCCTGTACGATGCCGGTTACGATCCAAACGAGATGCCCGCCATGTTTGAGCGCCTCATGGGATTGAACCGCTTTGGTACCCGCCCGCCTGAATTCCTGCTCTCGCATCCGGTTACAGAATCACGAGTCGCAGATACGCGAGGCCGCGCGACGCGCTATCCTGCACGCCCAATCAATCCAAAACTGGAGTATCAGCTGATGCGGGCGCGTGTACAGGTCCATTACGAGACCAGTCCCGCGAATGCCGTTACCCAATTCCAGAGCGCCCTGGAGAACAGCACGACGGATATCGAGCGCAATGCCGCGCGCTACGGCCTGACGCTGGCCTACATGGAAAACAAGGAATTCAACAAAGCCCACGAGACACTGACGCCGTTACTGGAGAGCGAACCCAATCGCATTGTCTACGTCGTCACCAAGGCCGAGATATACACGCAAAGCAACGAGCCGGGCATGGCCAGTAGCTTCCTCGCGCGCCACATGAACATCAACCCGGACAACCATCCCCTGACCATGGCGTATGCCGATGCGCTGATCGCGGGAAGAGAACATGCAGAGGCGGCGCAGGTGCTTGAACATCACGCCACCATCCGCCCGGAGGATCACGACCTCTGGTATCTGATAGCCGAAACACAGGGACTGGTGGGCGACGTCAGCAAGGTCCACCAGGCCCGCGCGGAATACTTCATTCTGGTGGGAGACTTCCGCAGCGCATCAGAGCAACTTACCTATGCACTGCGCATAGAATCGGAGAAATCCAACAACGCGCCTCTGATTGCCAGGCTGCGACAGCGATCGCAGGAAGTCGAAGAGCTCGGGCGCGGCGCCCGGGACATGTAGCCCCGGGCATTCTTCCATATCTGTCAGGCCTTGCCGGCCACGTTCAACTTGTTGCGATTGGAGAAATCCAGCATCCGCTGCAGTGGAATCATTGCCTTTTGGGCCAGCGTCCGCTCCACCGTAATGCGGTTATGACCATTTAGCAGACTGGTGTAGAGGCGGTCGAGAGAATTCATCGCCATCCACGGACAATGCGCACAACTTCGACAGGTGGCATCGTTACCCGCAGTCGGCGCGATGATGAAGGTCTTCTCCGGTGCCAGTTGCTGCAGCTTGTAGAATATCCCCTTGTCGGTCGCAACGATGAAGGTCTGGTTCTTCATGTTGATTGCCGCATTGATGATCTGCGTCGTGGAACCAATCACGTCCGCGATGGCCAGTACGGCGTCCGGTGATTCCGGATGAGCCAGTATGGCTGCGTCCGGATACAGCGCCCTCATGTCCAGCAACCCCTTGGATTTGAACTCCTCGTGCACAATGCAGGCGCCGTTCCACAGCAGCATGTCGGCGCCACTGCGCTTCTGAATGTATTCCCCCAGATGCTTGTCGGGAGCCCAGATGATCTTCTTGCCCTGGGCATGCAGATGCTCAACGACATCGACGGCAATGCTCGATGTCACTACCCAGTCAGAGCGCGCTTTGACAGCAGCAGAAGTGTTGGCATAGACGACGACTGTACGATCGGGATGGGCGTCGCAGAAAGCAGAGAAGGTTTCAGCGGGGCACGCCAGGTCCAGTGAACACGTCGCCTCAAGCGTCGGCATGAGGACTGTTTTGTCAGGGCTGAGAATGCAGGCCGTCTCACCCATGAAACGCACTCCGGCAACCACCAGCGTCGAGGCCTTGGCATCGCGGCCGAAGCGGGCCATCTCCAGCGAATCGGAAACCACTCCGCCAGTCTCCTCCGCCAACTCCTGCAGCAACGCGTCGGTGTAGTAGTGCGCAACCAGCACCGCATCCTTTTCTTTGAGGAGAACTTTGATCCGCGCCTTGTAATCGGCGATCTGCTTGGCATTGAGGGATTGCGGGAGTGAAACGCCCGCGAGATGCTGCCTGACCAGCGCGGTGTCTGCCGCCAGGCCCGCGTTCTCGGAATATGGTTTCACAGGATTGGTTGTCGAACAGATCGTATTAGTCATGGCCGCTGCTTCAAGTGGGTTTTTGATAACAGCGACAACGTGGTGAAGTTCGCCAGCTTGCGAAAACCGCTTTGCCATGTCTGCCATCAAATAGCAGGACTAAAAAAACTCACCACAAAACCAAGGAGCGGCATTGCGGTGTTCCTTAAAATGGTGGGCCGTGTGCGACTTGAACGCACGACCAATTGGTTAAAAGCCAACTGCTCTACCGACTGAGCTAACGACCCATGAAAGAAGGGCGACATAGTACTATCCTCAGGAAAAAAGACAAGCACTTTGTTATGAAAATATTCTTGCTGCGACTTCACAATCTCGAATTGCAAAATTCAGTCTTGGAAGTATCGGGTCGGATCAACAAGCCCCGCCTCAGAAAATCCTTTTTTCCTGAAACGACAACTGTCACAGCGACCACATGCCCTGCCCTGAGCATCAGCCTGATAGCAGGACACTGTGCTGCTGTAATCAACTCCCAACTGCACGCCGATCTTGATAATGTCCGCCTTGCTCAGAGCAATAAGAGGAGTCTCGATCGAAATCGGTGCACCTTTCAAAGCCGAACGCGTCGCAAGATTTGCCATCTTTTCGAAAGCGTGAATGAACTCAGGCCGACAGTCGGGATAGCCTGAATAATCGCGAGCATTCACACCAATAAAAATAGCGTGTGCATTGAGCACTTCGGCAAAGCCCAGTGCGTAAGAAAGAAAAATCGTGTTGCGAGCAGGAACGTAAGTGATTGGTATCCCCTCACTCTCCTGCTCGGGCACACTCAAATCATGATCAGTCAGTGCAGAACCACCCAGCGCTCCGATCCCCAAAGGTATGACCAGATGCTTCGCGACACCCATGGAAGAAGTGATTTCACGTGCCGCGTGCAACTCGCTGGATGAACGCTGACCATAGTCGAAACTTAATGCGTAAACCGCGTAGCCTTGAGCCTTGGCGATTGCGAGACATGTCGTTGAATCAAGACCACCAGAGACCAAGACCACAGCACGTCGCTGCAAATCAGACCGACGCGAAGCGGATGTCGAATCATCCGAGGAACTACCAGCGCTATTCAATAAAGTGCTCACTGGCACCTCTACCATTTTTAAAATAAGAAGAATCAGTGGCCAGGCTGATCGCCCCACACCAATTTGTGCAACTGCAGTTGCATGCGAACCTGCAGATTATCAGCGAGAATCCACTCCGCAAGCTCTTTATAGGAAACTTGACCAAAACTCGGCGAGAAAAGAATGTCACTGACCCTGTTGCGAAGATCATACTGATCACAGCGAGACTTGGCCCATTCGTAGTCACGCCGGTCACAAATGACAAATTTCACCTGATCCTGCGGCTTCAAAAATTTGATATTGGACTCAAGGTTCCGATCACATTCATTGGAACCTGGCGTCTTCAAATCCAGCACCGTTACGACTCTGGAATCGACATTCTCGAGCGACATCGCCCCGCCTGTCTCCAGTGAAACCTCATGGCCTAGATCACACAATTTCTCAAGGAGACCGATGCAGTTTGGCTGCGCCAATGGCTCTCCGCCTGTCACCGTTACGTATCGAGCATGATAGCTGCCAACTCGAGCGAGAACTTCATCCTGACTCAGAATGTCACCTTTATGGAATGCGTAGGCTGTATCGCAATACTGACAACGCAGAGGACAACCTGTCAGACGAACAAAGACAGTTGGAATTCCAACTGTCCTTGTTTCTCCCTGCAGGGAATAAAAAATCTCATTGATGCGAAGAGTGTTCGAGTCGTTCATGAAGGTGGTCTCGACGACCATCAATTCATTGAGCGCAGATAAATATCTGCCAGATTGGCAGCGGAGGTGTTGGGGTAACGCGATTGCACCTGGCGCAAAAGCTGCCGGGCTTTATCAG
>CAIRBI010000225.1 GCA_903876785.1 uncultured Gammaproteobacteria bacterium | reverse complement strand
GTCGGCCGCATCTCCCGTTTCGGTCTGCTGGAGATGTCACGCCAGCGCCTGCGCCCTTCCCTCGAAGAGACCAGCACGATTGTCTGCCCGCGCTGCAGCGGTCAGGGCGCCATCCGCGACGTGAAGTCACAGGCGCTGTCAATACTGCGTGTACTGCAGGAAGAGGCCAACAAGCGCAAGAATAATGAGATCCGAGCGATTGTTCCGATCACCGTGGCATCCTACCTGCTCAACGAGAAGCGCTCTGCTGTGGCTGCTATCGAAGTTCAAAGCGGGACCAAGCTTGTCATCGTTGCCAATGCCGCGCTGGAAACACCGCATTATGAAATCCAGGGCGTCAATCAGACAGATGGCTCGCCGACTGCCAGCTACGAGATCGAGATACATGTCGACGCAACTGAACATCACTCCCTCAAGCACGTGAAGCCAGCGCCAGTTCAGCAGCAGGCGGCCGTTCAGGCCCCTACTCTGTCCATGCCGCCGGCACCTGTGGTCGCGACGCCTGAGGCTCGCGACAAGGTCAAGAAGGTTGAGAAGAAAAAGAAGGGCTTGATCGGTTCGTTGATTGCAGCCGTCAGCAGCATCTTTGGTGAAGAGGAAGTGGAAGCACCGAAGGAAGAGGCTGAGAGCAAGCCTGCACGCAGCCGTGACCCACGCCGCGAGCGCGGCGACCGTGATCGTGATCGTGATCAACGCCGTGGCGGTAAACCCCCTGCGCGCCGAGATGCTCAAGACCCGAAGGTCGAGGGCAGATCAGAAGCAGGCGCTGGAAGCGATTCTGCCGCGCCGGTACGTGAAGGTGGTCAGGGCCGCAAGCGCGGTGGCAGAGATCGCGATCGCACACGCAGCACTGAAGGCGCGGCAGCCCAGCCAGCCCAGTCAGGCAACCGTGAGGAGCGCAAGGATGAGAAGCGCGAAGGTCGCAGAGACGAACCACGTCGCGACGGCGCTCGCCGGGACGAACCGCGTGCGGAAGAGCCACGTGTTGATGGCAATGCCGAAGCGGGTGCCGATGATGAGGCCGGCAACGCACAGCGTCGCAGCGGCAATCGTCGACCGAAGAACACCAATCAGCGACGTCGCGGTCCGCGACCCGGTGAAGCAGAGGGTGGCGAACTGAACGAAGAGCAAGGCGCAGAGATGGCCGCTATCGAAGACAAGGACGGTAATGTGCTGGAAGGCGCAGTCAAGGCTCCAGTCCGACGCCCACCTCCGCAACGCCTACAGCCTGTTGAACTGGACGCAGAAGTAGCGGAGCCGACTGAGACAGCTATTGAGTCGGCGGAAGGTGAAGATCTGGAAGGCGCCGCTGCTGATAGCAGCGCACCTGTCGAAGGTGGCCGCTCGTCAAGACGCAATCGTCGGCCTTCTGAAAGACGTCGCAATCGGTCAAGAAGTGCCGCACCGGCATTGAATGAAGATGGCACACCGGTCGAAACTGCCGCTGAAACAGAAGGCGATGATGGCGAACAGAATGTGGCAACTCAAGACGATGCGCACGCATCCGTTGCGGCAGCAGTCGTCGACGTCGAAGCCGAAGCAGCAGAAGCCGTGCATACAAACGCGCCTGTAGTCGCGCCAGTGCAAAGACGACAGTCCGCTTCCAAGGTGATGGTGCAGGAATCCTTCGATATTGATGCCGTTGAAGTAGCCGCAGCAGCAGTGGTGGTTTCAGCGCCAGCAACCGTTGCGGAGGCGGCTGTCGAAGTGGCTGAAGTGGCTGTAGTTGCCGAGCCTGAAGTGATCTCGATAGCAGCAGCGCCTGCTGAAAGTCCCGCAGAGGCCGCCGTCCCTGTGGAACCCATGATCCCGACATTGGCTGGTCGCGCTCCCAACGACCCGCGCGAGATCAAACGTCGACAGCAGATACTTGCTGCCGCCGCTGCAGCGGCTGAGAAGGGCGAATAACCCGATCTGGAAAGCCTCAGGCTCTACAAACAAGAACGCCCCGTGGCATCAACGTGCCACGGGGCGTTCTTGTTTGTGCCACGCTAAAACTCGCAGTGGGTAGGAGTCGAGTCGCTTCCTACAGTTTCTCGGCCAGTTCAGGCAGTACCTTGAAGAGGTCATCCACCAGACCATAGTCGGCGACCTGAAAAATCGGTGCCTCCTCATCCTTGTTGATCGCGACGATTACCTTGCTGTCTTTCATTCCCGCCAGATGCTGTATCGCGCCAGAGATGCCTACAGCGATGTAAAGATCAGGGGCAACTATCTTGCCCGTCTGGCCAACCTGCATGTCATTGGGAACAAAACCAGCGTCCACTGCCGCACGCGATGCGCCGATGGCGGCACCCAGCTTGTCAGCCACACGCTCGATCAGCACAAAATTCTCCCCGCTCTGCATGCCGCGCCCTCCAGAGACAATGATCGACGCTGCCGTCAACTCAGGACGCTCGGAGACCGACAATTGCTGCCCGACAAACGCCGACATTGACTGACTCTTCACAATATCCAGGGCTACTATCGGTGCCGCGCCACCTGTCGGGGCCTCGGCAAAGGCAGTTCCGCGCACGGTAATGACTTTGATCGCATCAGTTGACTGCACGGTTGCCAGGGCATTGCCGGCATAAATCGGGCGCACGAAGGTATCCGCACTCTTCACCGCCACTACCTCGGAAATCTGTGCGACATCCAGCAACGCCGCAACCCTTGGCAGCAAGTTCTTGCCGGTAGTGGTGGCTGTCGCCAGAATGTGGGAATAACTCTTGCCCACTTCGGCAACCAGGAGCGCAACACTCTCCGGTAGCTGATGCTCGTAGGCCGCATTGTCGGCCACCAGCACCTTGCCAACTCCTGCAACGCTTGCTGCAGCTGCGCCGACGGCTGCACATCCTGCTCCGGCAACCAGAATGACAATATCCTGTCCAATGGCCTGGGCCGCTGTGACGGCGCTCAGAGTCGCCGGTTTCAGGGCGGCGTTATCGTGTTCTGCAATGACTAATACGCTCATGGATTGACCTATATGTTCATGCACTAAAAGATTGCCAAGTGATGCGCGACGCTCAGATGACCTTGGCCTCGAATTTGAGTTTGCTGATCAGTTCGTCGACACTGCCAACACGGACCCCCGCTGAACGTGAGGGTGGAGGCTCCACGCTGACGATCCGCAAACCGGAGCTTACATCCACGCCCAACTCCTGAGGTGTCAGTGTATCGATAGGCTTCTTCTTGGCTTTCATGATATTGGGCAACGATGCGTAACGCGGCTCATTCAGACGCAGATCCGAAGAAATTACAGCAGGCAGGCTCAGCAATACTGTCTGTTCGCCACCATCAATCTCGCGTGTCACTTTCACTTTGCCATCGCCAATTTCGACGCCGCAGGCAAAAGTGCCTTGAGGGGTGCCTGTCAGAGCAGCCAGCATCTGAGCAACCTGATTATTGTCGGTATCGATGGACTGCTTGCCGACGATCACCAGATCAATGCCCTCTTTCTTGACCAGACTATGCAGCAGCTTGGCGATTGCCAGTGGTTGCAATCCATCAGCAGCGTCAACGTGAATTCCACGATCAGCCCCCAGCGCCAGTGCGGTGCGAATCTGCTCCTGACAGGCTTTGTCGCCAATCGAGACCACTATCACCTCGTCTGCCTGACCTTTCTCCTTGATGCGAATTGCCTCTTCAACGGCAATCTCGCAGAACGGGTTGATCGCCATCTTGGCATTGGTCAATTCGACACCGCTGTTATCTGCCTTGACGCGCACTTTCACGTTTGCATCAACAACACGTTTGACAGCCACAAGAATCTTCATGGATTCTCCAAATTTGATGATAGTAGTAAAAAGAGTAGTCGTAACTCGCGCTGCAGACAGACATTTTCTTTGTCGTAAGGCTGCGCCGGATGGCCTGCAAAAGGGTAGTAATGATGCCGGGTTTGTCCCCATGCGTCAACAATTCAGGTCTGGCCGAGGTCCATATGCCAGCTCTCTTTAACCCCATATTGACAATTAATTGTCAATACTCTTCAGCTCACAACATCATCATCTTGTGGGTGAAACCGGCATTGTCGGCACAAGAATTGCTGATCTCTGGAGAATATTCTGGCGCTCATCCTGGTTGCGCCTCCATCGCATTTTGCAAGGAGTGATCATGAGAAGAACATCGGCAATAAGGAACACAGGATTGGTGATAGTGCTTCTGGCGCTGTCCACACCCCTCACCGGCTGCGGCTTCATCATCGCACCAGCCCAGCACAGTGTCGCCAGAGTGGCACAACTGAGCGTCAAAGGTGCGGATGCCGGCATTGCTCACGGCAGGAAGGCGGCAAAAGTTGTCTCTAAAGCGGCAATCTCGGCGACTCAGGCGGCTGTCGATGGCCTGCGCCCTGCCACGGTGAGACGCACACAGTCCGGTCGACAGCCTCCAGGTCCTGTCAGCAGAGGCGCCCCTCTCCAATGACCGAGGTGGCTCTGACGGGGTTTACACGAGACTTCCCAACTCGAAACGGCAGCCCAGACTCCAGACGACCAGCACAGAGCGCCCTTCAATATCCTGCTCCTGCGCCAGTTCTACCAGTTGATAGAAAACACTGCGGGAGATCAGTGCTCGCAATCCATCGCGAACCATCAGCACCGGATGAGGCTCGTTCGCCAGGGACTCCACCGTGAGCGGATGATCGCGTCCGGCGCTTACCACTTCACCAGTATTGAGGGTGAACCGCAGAACCTGATCCTGGCCCAGCCCTTTGCTTTCCAGCGATTGCGCAAAAAACGGGCAGTCTTCGACCCGAATGCCGAGCTTCTCGACGGGGGTTACAAGCACGTGGCGCCCGTCAGGTTCCAAGCGCAGCAAGGAGGAAAACAATTGCACCAGCGTGTGCCGCAGAAACGGGCGACCCTCGTGGTACCACCGACCATCGCGGGCGATCAGAATATCTATTTCACCGCACCAGGGTGGACTCCAGAGATGAACGGGAGCAGGCAGCGGCACGTAATCCAAGGCGCGCAGCAGACGCTCAGGTTCCAGGCTTGGGATTTCCGCTGGCACATCAGTTGGCAAATCGGTGGGCAGACGGGTCATCATCGAAGAGGCAAATCCGCTCAGGTGCAGCTCAGGCCGGGCTGCGGACGCGAACTCAAGGTACCAGACTCTCGACGTAACGGCCAAGT
>CAIRBI010000224.1 GCA_903876785.1 uncultured Gammaproteobacteria bacterium | reverse complement strand
GTGACGCTCGTTTCAATAAGATAACGCAATGGTACTCTGGGAGAGAAAGTCGATGAAAATGAACAATCGGACAGTTGCAGGCCTTACACTGGGATTTTTCCTGGTGGCGCTGGCCAGTATAATGCCCGCCCACGCCCAAACATCCCCGCTGGGAGACAGGAATCAGCGACTGCTGGGATTGAATGCCCCTACCGGCCTGACGGTAATCCCCATTTTTGAGGGAGCGTACGAGAATGAAGACGGCTCGATATCCTATTCTTTCGGATATCTGAACCGTAACTCTGCCGAAGTCGTAGAGACGGCGCTGGGTGAAGACAATTACATCGAGCCAGCACAGTTCGATGGCGTTCAGCCCACGACCTTCCAGACTGGCCGCCACACTGGCGTATTTACCGTGACAGTTCCAGCTTCAGCGCGCGATGGCGAAGTCTGGTGGCACATCAAGTCCGGAGACAACGATATCCTGAAGGTTCCGGGTCGCCGCGGCAAGCTGGGTTACACTCTGGACAAGAAGCCACGTCCTGCTGGTTCCATCGCTCCGGTCATCTGGGCGACAGAAGGCGGACCTAAAGGTTCGGATCCTATGGGCCTGCACGTAGAAGAAGTACTGACCGTGAAAGCTGGCGCTCCAGTGACGCTGACTGTCCACACTGAAGACCCGTCAGTTCGGGACATGACCGATGACCGTAACGCCAAAGGCATCCCGGTGCGCGCGTCCTGGAGCAAGTTCCAGGGTCCGGCCGGTGCTGAAGTGACCTTCGAGCGTCACCCGTCATCTGAAGCTCCCGCGCCCGTCAGCGAAGCCGCTGCCCGTCGTGGCGCTCAGCCGGCTGGTCCGGAAGAGACTAAAATTGCCAGCGGAAAAGGCACGGCAAGCGTCATCGCGACCTTCACACAGCCTGGCGACTACGTCATCCGCACTCTGGTAGACAACTGGGATGCCAATGACAGTACGGAAGCTGACCAGTGCTGCTGGAGCAACATGTACCAGAAGATCACTGTAACCCCGTAAATATCGGGTTTCAGTCAGTAATTTGCAGTACCAGGCAGTACAACGAAGGCCGACCAGCCCGTGGATACGGGGCTGGTCGGCCTTCGTCACAATTCGTTGCATAGAATTCCACGAAGCAGTGGACAAGCGCAGGCCGCCGAATTACATTGCGGCTACTGCGTACCCAATTACGAGGAGAGAATCATGAGAACAATGCAGTGTTGGAAACAGAAACAGCGCACAGGGAAAGCCATTCTTGGCTTGACAGTCCTTGCTGCTCTGGGGCTTACCGCCCAGGCTCAGGCTCAGTCCGGCGCCCTGTCAATTGACGCAGGTCAAGTGACATATGCCGATCACGTTGCACAGATCATTACTGATAACTGTGTAGTCTGCCACCGCGAAGGCGGTGTCGGCCCAATGCAACTCACCAACTTTGAGCAAGTCCGTCCTTGGGCGCCGCTCATTCAGTACCGAGTTGAAAACAGGGAAATGCCCCCTTACGCATACGATCACGGCATCGGTATTCAGGAGCTGCAAGGCGACTGGAGACTGGAGCAGAGCGAGATCGACACTATTACTGCATGGGTTCAGCAAGGCGCACCGGAAGGTGATTGGGGCGATCGCAGTCACCCAGTAGCCGATCTGCCACCAGCAGACGAGTGGACCTTCGCAGCTCAGTTCGGCGCACCAAGTCTGATTCTGGACTCTGCACCGATCGACGTTCCTGCTCTGGGTAACGACATGTGGCACCGTCCATATGTCATGACTGGCCTGACCACTGACCGCTGCATCAAGGCGATTCAAGTGAAGCCGGCTGGCAATGCCAAGGCTGTCGTGCACCATGCCAACTCAAACGTGGAAATCCTGAATGAGGAAACAGGCGAGTACGAAGACTACGGTATGTTCACAGAGTACGCGATGGGCAAGTGGGGCGAGATCGCGCCTGAAGGCGTTTGCCGCACACTGCCAGCCAATGCACGTATTCGCTGGGACATTCACCTCTTCCCAGGTGGTGTAGGCGCAACTGCTCCTGGCACCGTCATTGAAGATAACGTTGTTGAAATCGGCGTATGGCTGCACCCTGAAGGCTTCGAAGAAGTGGCCAAATACAAGCAGGATCTGAAGTTGTACAGACTGAACTCCGGCGAGCTGATTGTTCCTCCGAATGGCACTGCCATGACTCAGGGCTTCCACTCGTTCGACCACCCTGTGCGTATCGACAGCTTCCAGCCACACGGCCACCTGCGTATGCGTCAAGCGTCACTGGAGATATTCTACCCAGCGACCGGACGTACCGAGCAGATCAGCCAGGTGTCCAACTGGAGTGCTACTTGGCACCACAGCCACCTGTATGAGGAAGATGTTGCTCCGCTGCTGCCAACAGGCGCTGTGATGGTCATCAAGCAGTGGTACGACAACACTGCCAACAACCCGAACAACCCAGATCCAGATTTCTGGGTAGTAGACGGCAGCCGTACAGCTGATGAGATGTCTCACGCCTGGATCGCGGTAACTCACCTCGACCAAGCCGGCTTCGATGAAATCGTTGCCCAGCGTGAAGCAGCCAAGCAACGTACAGTTGCTGGTCAGTAAGCTCTAAGACGAGTGCCAGGCCTGAAAACCTGGTACTCAAATAGAAAGTCAGATAGAAAGTCAGATAGAAAAAAGGGAGGAAGATCAGCTGATCTTCCTCCCTTTTTTTATGCCTCACCGTTGCAGGCCCGCGATCATTCCTCTTAAGTCGTAACACCCACTATCAGTGTGTATCTTTGTGGTAGGTCAGATATCCTGTGAACATCTCGTCCTCGCTCGTCACCCCTGACGCAATCTCTTCCATAGGGTCCGGGTTGAAGGGATTTGACACCGAGTTATCGAATGCGCCTGAGACCACTACGCGACTACCTGCCGGCACTGTTACCGGGTGCTCCAGCACATAGTGTGGCTGCCAGGCGTAGTTATAGGCTGGAATGCTGAGAATATCTTCCGTCGTACCGTCCGGACGTTCGACAGAGAATTTCACATTCTTGCCGCGTTCATTCATGCGCGCCCTGACGCCAGTAATGATGACATTCTCATCGAAGACGTGCTCGGCCTGCATGGGAATATCATTCTGATCGGCGGGCAAAACAAACTGGGCGGAAACAGCCTGCACGACCCTCTCCTGTAGTTCGCCATCGGCATTATCCGCGAGGTACAGACCGATCTCGGTGATACTGTTCAACTCAGCGCCCATGCCCACATATTGGAATTGCATCGACAGCTTGTGGCCCTTGGGAATAAACAACCCGGAGCCTTCGGCAAATTCTGCGACAATCGGACGGCCGGGCGAATAGCTTTCGAGAAAGCGCCGCGTGGTGTGAGTACTGGTACGCTCGGCACCCCAGAAGTCCTCTCCTGGAGCAGTCACATAGGCGACCATCTGATGGAGAGCACCATTGCCGGTGGGCTGATACTGAACGGCACGCACCCAGGTGTCTACGGTAAATGGCAGCTCAAGGTCCAGATAGATATCCTCAAGAATGCCGTTAACGGGGACTTTCTGCAGCGGCGTGCTGATGACCAGATCGGGCTCACCGAGGAGCCACGGCTGCCGCTCCTCAAACTTTAGTTCAGCCAGCGGGTCAGTCGGACTATCGCCGCGAGGACCGCCCGCATTGATCCAGTGCACTACCGTTTGAATATCGGCTGTGGACAGATAGCGAGCGGTCGTCGAATGGCCAATATCGGGGTCAATCTGGGCTGGCGGCATGCGCTTGCTCAGAATGACTTCCTTGATCATGGGGGACCAACCCAGCAACGACACATGCCGGTCCATCGCGAAGGGACCAGCGCCCCACTGGCGGTGACACTCGACGCAATTTTCAATAATGATGGGGGCGACTTCGGTGGCATAGTCCGGAACTTTCTCTTTTTGCGCGTCACGTACAGGGAAACTCAAGGCGCAACCGTCACCGGTGCCAGCCTTCACAGTATCCCTGACTGGCCCGGCCAATAATGCGCCGAGCGTCTGATCGAGCTCACTACCAACGGCACCGCTGTAAAACAGCGACATCCGGTCTGGATTGAGAACCCGTACTTCGCCTGCGACAGTCAGGCCCAGCACTTCGGATATCAGCTGCCCTGAGTCCTGCAAAATCGGGATTCCCAGATCAAGTGCAGCAAGTTCACTGCGGCCACGATCCTGAGAGTCGATCAGTAGAAACTCTATTCCCTGCTCTGCATAGCGGGACTGCAGAGTTTTGTATTCCTCGACCATAGGGCCCATGTTCTGGCAGGTCGCCGCATAAGACATCAGTACTACCGCCTGCCTGTGTTGATAACGGCTCAACTGATGAAACTTGCCATCACTGTCCATCAACGCAAAATCTCCAGTGCGATCCAGTGCCGCATTGGCACCATTTGCAGCGAGACCCAGCATGACGCTGAAGCTGAGAAGCTTGACTCTGGTGTTCACAATATACTGCCTCGAAAATGTGTAAATGCGGCTGCTCTTCAAGACTTACTGCATCGGGTAGTTGCTGACATGCCCTTGCTCGGTAGCGACCCTTGAACGGTTGCGCTCGGAAACCTCCATGCCGCCCAGTGCCGGGCCGCCCTGATTGAAGATACCGCCACGCAACACGAACTGGAGATAATTCATCTCGTTATCCATGTACCCTTCCTTGTCGATGAATTTCTCCAGGCTTTCCTCAATAGCAGCGCCACGATCCGGGACACTTGGATGAGCGAGTACGTCACCGATGACAACCTTCAGTGCGGAAATGTTATCAAGCACATAGGCGGCGCCGGGATGGAAACTGTAAAGATTCGGCGCAATGGCCGGCATGGTGGGAATGTCTGTCGGCAACGAAATCATGCTGCCATGGGCGCGGGCGATCTTGTCGATGTAAATGTCGGCGACAGTCTGCATGCCAGCTTCCAGAGCGGCATCACTCGCCGCAGTCATGGTGATTTCGAGCATTGCCAGTTGCATCCACTGTGATGCCCAGGTCATGCCGCTCAATTGAGGAAAGCCGACCCTGAACGCATAGGCGTAGGGATGTTCGGAGAGCAGATCGCCTGATTTCGGGGCGGCAGCCACCGACAGCTCATCGTTGCTCAGGTACTCGGTCAACGCCTCATCAACCGCCGTGTGTTTGTCGTAGATGGAATTGTCGAGATAAATCTCCAGCAGGGTGTCCGCGAATTCGCGCCCACGGGTCAATACCGCGATTGCCTTGGGAGGTATGCTGCCATTGGCCTCCAGAAGCCGTTGCACTTCCTCCTGACTGAATTCTGTGCGCACCATTGCTTGCAGACCAGGCGTCGCGCGGCTTTCGAAGAGCCTGTGAGGCCCGAGCATCGCGAGATGGTTTGCGGAAGTGTGGTAGTGCGAGTACTGAGCTTCCTGCAGTTCGACGATAGCATCGATGAGGAGCCCCTTGCCGATCTCGGCTTCAGGTGACTGATTGGTCAGTGCTACCTCGTCGAAGACTGCCGCCTGCAGCACTTCGGCTACATTCAGGTAATTTGCCAGTTCCGGGAACCGGCTTTGCAGAAGCGAATCGCTGGATTGGGCATGAAGAGAGGCTGGCAGGACTAACCCAGCGCATACAACAACCGGTAGTATTTTTTGCAGTGCTTGTCTGAACATTCTGAGCTCCGTTAAAGGGAGGTTGAGTCGATATTCTGTTTCCCGAGCTTACTGGATTCATAGGCAGCGTCACGCCGCCTCTGCGAATTCGCCGGGGGCTTGAGCAAGGATAAAAGCCCCAGTCGAGGAAGTCCATCCTGTAGGTGTGTCAATTTATGAGGAAGCTCCCGAAAGCACACAGCTTCCGGGATTCCCAGCGGAGTTCTGTCAGAGTGCAGCAGAGCTAAGGAAGCGGATCAGATCGGCGTGGTACTGCTCGGGGATTTCGAAATGCGGGTTATGCCCGATGCCCGGGTAGAGAATCAGCTCTGCATTGGGGATAGTCTCTGACACATGTTCTGCCAATGCGGCATAGTTGGGCGTCAGGGCATCATCCGCACCACCAATCACCAGCGCCTTGGCTTTGATGTGCTGCCAGTCATAGACGACCGGATCGAAGTAGAGGATATGCTGTTGCCAGGCACGTACGCGGGCCAGCAGCGGCCACTCTGCGGTCAGGGTCTGACCGTACTGATAGCGCACCCACTCCAGGTATCTGTTGTTCCACACTGGGTAATAGCTCATGTGGTTGGCAAGGATCGACTGATAGGTCGTCCCGTTCAAGGCAAGCTGGTAGAGCTCTTCGATATCACGCCACGGGCGACCGATGCGCTGATCGGTCAGGCCGATCTGATTCACGAGAGCAACGTGGGTGGTCGCGTCTGGATAGGTCATTGCGAAGCGACTCGCCACCATTCCGCCCATTGAATGACCAACGATCGCAGCTTTGTCGATTCCAAGATGATCCAGCAGACGCTTGGAATCAAGCGCGAAGATATGCAGGTTGTAGGGGATGTCCAGTTTGGAGGAGCGCCCGTAGCCGATGCGATCCGGCACTACCACGCGGAAACCAGCCTCACTCAGCGCTGTAATCGTCACCTCGAAGCCCTTGCCCGCGAAGTTCATACCGTGGAACAGCATCGCTGTCTGGCCATTGGCATTACCAGTCGGCGCAACATCCATATAGGCCATACGTCCATTCTTACCAAAATGCGTCACGTCAAGATACTGCACGGGATGCGGATAAGGGATCTCTTCCTGCGTGGAGGAGATAGGCCCCCAATCGGCTGGTGGTTCGCTGGGAGGCGTGTCGCCCTGCGCCAGAGTAAAGCCACTCCCCGTGATGAACAGAGACGCAGCGACGATTCCGACGGAACGCCGGAGTTGGTTCAACATGGACATGAAGTCCTCCTCGATTGTAGCTCCCGGGCCGACACGTCAATGTCGCAGGCGGGAAGGTTGATAAGATACGAGTCTACCATGCAGGCGGGCGAGGATTTACGGTTTCGCCAGAATCATGCCGATCTTGAGAATGCGCCCGTGCTCCATCTCGGCCACGGACCAGAGAAAGCCCTCCCAGCCAAGCTGATCTCCTACGACCGGATTACCGCCCATTTTCTGACTAAAAAACTCGCCAATCGGCAGCTCCCCGTCACAGTCCTGCAAGGATAGTCCGTAGATTGGCGCGAGATCCTTCAATCTGGCGTTGGCATCCAGAATGAAGTCTCCGAAGAACCACGCATCGGCAGCGGCAGATGGGGCCTGACTGAACAACTTGCCCAGCACCGGCAAATCATGTTCATGCCCGACGATGCAGAGGATGTCATCAGCCAGCAGCCGTGTACTGCCGCTCGGATGCAATAGTTCGCGCCCACGAAACAGCGCGGCAACGCGCGTCCCTTCGGGCATGTTCAGGCGCCGCAGTTCAGTGTCGATACACCACTGCTCCGCGCTCAGGCGATAGACAAACATCTCCCACTGACTGGTAGGATGAATCTCAAGCCCCGACCGGGAGATGGGCGTCGGCTGGGGCGGTACTTCGACCTTTGCCATCTGCGCCGCCAGCGCCAGCGTTCCTCCCTGGGCCAGCAACGACACCAGCACGATGAAAAACGTGACATTGAAAAACAGTTGTGCGGACGGCAGGCCTGCCATGATCGGATAGACCGCCAGAATGACCGGAACAGCGCCCCGCAACCCCACCCAGGAGATGAACCAACGTTCACGGGTTTTGAAGCGGCTGAATGGCAGCAGACTCAGCCATACGGCCAGGGGCCGGACGAGCACGATGATCCAGATGGCGAGCAGCAGGCTTGGCAGGGCGATAGGCAACAGCTCGCTGGGGGTAAGCAACAGTCCCAGAACAAGGAACATACCGATCTGGCTGATCCAGGTCAGACCATCAAACACGCTCAGAATGGATGTCCGGCTGCGGATTGGATTGTTCCCCAGCAGCAGGCCGCATAAGTAAATTGCCAGGATTCCGCTGCCTCCCAGCATGTTGGTAAAAGCATAGATCAGTAGCCCGCCACTCACCCCGAGCAGAGGGTAGAGTCCGCTCTGCAGCATGGTGCGATTGATCAACTGCAGCAGCAGCCACCCACCCGCGAGCCCCAGGGCAATCCCCAGCCCGAACTGTTTCAGAAAGCTGATCAGAAAGAATGATGCGGACTGCTCCTGCCCGGACACCAGCACCGCGATCAGAGTGACGGTGAGAAACACCGCCATGGGATCATTGCTGCCGGACTCAATTTCCAGCGTCGCGCGGACGCGCTGGTTGATGCTGCGCGGACCCAGCAGAGAGAACACGGCTGCTGCATCGGTGGAGCCAACAATGGCCCCGATCAGCAGTCCTTCCAGAAGACTCAGATTAAACAGCCATGCCGCCATGAGACCGGTGAGACCTGCCGTCAATATGACCCCCAGCGTCGCCAGAGAGAGTGCTGGGCCGAGAGCAACTTTGAAGGTTTCGGCGCGAGTGCGCATTCCGCCGTCCAGCAGGATGATGGCCAGCGCGAGGTTGCTGGCCAGATACGCCATCGAGTAGTCGTCAAACAGGATGCCACCGATGCCATCCTCACCGGCCAGCATGCCCACGCCGAGGAATATCACAAGGATGGGAATGCCCAGCCGCGAGGACACTGCACTCATCAGCACACTGAAACCCACCAGCACCGCGCCGATAAGAAAAAAACTATTGATCGCTACTGCATCCATCCACTTACCCCAACCTTGCTACAGCAAGCATTCTGCCCCACGGCAGCAACTGACAACAAGCTAGCATCGCGCCTGCGTTCATCAAAGGCGCCGCCCAATAGAGGAAAACTCTCCGGGGAGTCAGTCGCTGACTATGGCAGAGGGCGAAGACCTATTGCTGCCCTCCCATGGAGGGAGCGTCTTCAGGGAGTACAGTCGCTGAGGATAGGATTTTCAGGGTTTGGAGACTTCACGCAAGCTCTTGATGCTTTGCAACTCCGCAGCAAATTCAACCAGTTTGGTGCGGATTGTCGCTTCAATCTTGTCCTGCGGCCCGGAAAATTCTTCCAGATATTGCGCTGCCATGCCTGCCGCTGAATTACATTCCTCCGTTGATGTCATTTTGATATCACCCATACCACAAAACCCCTCTTAACCACTCCGTTTGAGCGCCAGAAATTACAGCCGCACAATTGTGATGTCAATCACGAGTACGGGGAAGATTGGGGAAGAAATCGTGCATTTTTGTAGCCCCCTGTCAGCGCCTCCCCGTCGGAATCATCCGGATTTTCAATAAAATCTTTAAGAACCGTGAGTGAGCACCGCCCATCCATGATAGTAGAGAAGTATTGCAATTTGACGTCAAAAGCATTCGCCTCAGCGCCGAATATAGACCGCTGATTCAATTAAAGGAAGACTACTGAAAGAAAAGTGAAGCAGAATGCAAGAATTTCCTACGCTCTTGTCAGCCTCGCGACCAAGACCTGACAAGAGCGCACAAAATGAGTGCTTCATGCACCAAAGGGGTGACGAAGAATAATGGTTTCTTCTCGATCGGGCCCTGTAGAAATAATGTCTACCGGGGCTTCAATGATTTTCTCGATGTAGCGGATGTACGCCAGTGCGTTTTTCGGCAACTGATCCAGGCTCTTGGCCCCCACCGTGGATTCAGTCCACCCCGGCAACTCGACATACACCGGCTCCAGCTTTTCGTAACTGTCCATATTCATCAGACTGGAGGACGTATCAGGATCGATGCCTTTGTAGCCGGTGCACACCTTGATGGTTTCGATGCCATCCAGCACGTCCAGTTTGGTCAGACAGATGCCCGACACACTATTGATGCGGATCGCCAGGCGCACTGCGGCGGCGTCAAACCAGCCGCAACGACGATCGCGTCCAGTGGTGGCGCCCTTCTCTTTGCCGACAGCGGCGAGGTGCTTGCCAGTACTGTCAAACAGTTCGGTCGGGAAAGGGCCTGAGCCAACACGAGTCGTATAGGCCTTGGTGATGCCAAGTATGTAGTCGAGATAGAGCGGGCCGTAGCCGCTGCCTGTTGCCGTGCCGCCGGCCGTAGTGTTGGAGGACGTCACGTAGGGGTAAGTGCCGTGATCGATGTCCAGCAGCGAACCCTGGGCGCCTTCAAAGAGGATGTTGTCGTTCGCCTTGCGATGCCCGTGGAGAATCTCGATGGTGTCACTGACCATGGGCTTGATCTGCTCGCCCAGTGCGAGGCTCTGCTCCAGAGTGCGCTCGTAATCTACTTCGTCGGCACCGTAATAGTTCTTGAGCATGAAGTTGTGATACTCCATGACTTCCTTGAGACGAGTAGCGAAATGGGTTGCGTTGAACAATTCGCCTACGCGGATACCACGTCGCGCAACCTTGTCCTCATAGGCAGGGCCAATGCCGCGCCCGGTAGTGCCGATCTTCTCACTGCCAAGGCGACGCTCACGGGCCTGATCCAGCGCAGCATGGGATGGCAGAATCAATGGACAGGAGGCACTGATCTTCAACTTGGGGCGCACAGGGATGTGCCGCTCTTCCAGACGCGTGATCTCGTTGATCAACGCCTCCATACTCAGCACCACGCCATTGCCGATGACGCAGGTGACGTTGTCTCGCAGAATGCCGGAGGGCAACAGGTGCAGCACTGTCTTCTCACCATTGATCACCAGCGTGTGCCCGGCGTTGTGACCGCCCTGAAAGCGCGCAACAACAGCCACCTGCTCAGTCAGCAGATCTACTATCTTGCCCTTGCCCTCATCACCCCACTGCGTTCCCAATACAACAATACTTCTACCCATTGCTCTCATCTCTTTGAAAATTCAATCAATTAATTCGACACGCCCCACTGCTGGCGCAAATCTGTCCCGGTCCACAGGGGCCGGAACGACCGTTATCAGCGCAGTCCCTGCACCAACCACCGACCGTTCAATCTGACTATTCTTCTGTCACACCCGTGCGCCGCCTGCGGTATATCACCTGCAGGCGCGAGATCGACAATCACGCGCTCGCCCTCATGACGCAACTGAGCGATCAATTGCGTCAGCGCGGGGTCGTCGTCGCAGGGCGCCGCTACGCCCTTGATGGCATCGAATTGCCGGCGACTCAAGCGAGCAATGACTTTCAGGTCGGAGTCAAACCCCGACGCAGGACGCGCCCGGCCGAATACCTGTCCGATGTCATCATAGCGCCCACCCTGAGCGACTGCGCGACCGTAGCCGGGCGTATAGGCCGCAAACACAATGCCGGTGTGATATTCATAGCCACGCAGTTCGCACAGATCGAACCCTAGGCTGATGGCAGGCAGGCGCTTCTTGACGCCCGTCGCGATTGCTTCCAGTTCCGCCAGTTCCTTGCGGACTGTGCTCGGCGCATTGCTGAACGTGGCCAGCGCCTGAGTCAGCACGGACTCATCCCCACTGAATCTGGACAGCTCGCGCAGCATATCGCGGATGTCATCATCGTCAACCCTGCTGTCGAGCAGTGCGTCGATCTCCTCGAAGGCCTTGCGCTGCAGGGCGTCGAACAATTCCTTCTCGCTGTCTGCGGACAACTGTGCGGCTCTGACCAGGCTGCGGAATATTCCGACATGCCCGAGGACAATATGGATGTCGCCGATATTGGCTGCATTCATCGTCTCGTACATCAGACAAATCAGTTCGATATCACAGCCTACTCCGGCGTGACCGAATAATTCTGCACCAATGCGAATAGGCACCCGGGAGGCCAGCAGCCCGCGTGGCTTGGTATGCAACACATGATCGGCGTAACACAAGCGCACCGGACCTTCGCGATTGGCGTCGCCTTGCCTGGCCAGGCAGTGAGCGTCAATGCGGGCTACCTGCGGAGTGATGTCGGCGCGCACGCCCATCATACGTCCGGTCAGCTGATCCGTAATCTTGAAGGTATGCAGATCCAGATCATGAGACGAACCCACCAGCAGCGAATCGAGATATTCGATCAGAGGCGTGATGACCAGCTCATAACCCCAGCCGGAGTATAGATCGAGCAACTGGCGGCGCAAGGACTCCAGACGGAATGCCTCTGCCGGCAATATCTCCTCCACCCCCTCGGGCAGCAACCATCGATCACTCGCAGCCATCATCAAATCCTGTACTCTGTCTCTTGGAAAGCGGTCTTGTAAACGCGCCGTCGTCGCGGCGGGATATTGTCCACCCTGCAGACGTAAAAAGACCAGCAGTAAAATAATTCACTGCTGGTCTTTTCACTCATACGACTTACTGAACGGCGCTGCCACGCAGGTACTTGAAGTACTCGCTGTCAGGATCTACCAGTAGAATGTCACCCTTGTTGGAGAAACTCTCCTGGTAGGAGTTCAGGCTGCGCGTGAACGCATAAAACTCTTCATTCTTCGTGTAGGCTCCCGCATAGGTGGCAGCCGCCTGAGCATCGCCCTCACCGCGAATGCGCTCCGCATCCCGGTAGGCCTCGACCAGCAGCACCGCTTCCTGCCGGTCGGCGTCAGCTTCGATACCAATGGCCAGCTCATTACCGCGCGAGCGCAGTTGCTGGGCTTCGCGCTGACGTTCGGAGGTCATCCGCTCATACACTGAGGAGCGCACATCCAGTGGCAACTCGATCTGCTTGACGCGCACATCGATCACTTCGATCCCGTACTCTTCCGCGGTGGAGAGGTTGAGCTCCCGCGTCAGTTCTTCCATCAGGAGGTCACGCTGCCCGGAAACCACTTCCTGTAGGTCCCGCTCGCCGAACTTGTTGCGCAAGCCGTCGTTGATACGCTGAGCAAGCAGGTTGCTGGTACGCGACTCCTCACCTGAGGTGGCGGTGTAGTACTTTTGCACGTCGACAATGCGCCATTTGGCGAACGAATCCACCACCAGCGCCTTTTGCTCCAGTGTCAGATAACGCTGCGCATCAG
>CAIRBI010000223.1 GCA_903876785.1 uncultured Gammaproteobacteria bacterium | reverse complement strand
TTTGTGGGAGCGGGCCTGCCCGCGATAGATAATCGGCACCTCGCAATCGCGAACCCTGAAAGAGAGCACCCCGATGAAAACACAGCCACGCAGCGCAAACACCCAGGCTCGCTTCAGCTTCGAATTCTTCCCCGCCAAGACTGAAGTGGGCGAAGAGAAACTCAAGGAAGTTCACCGCCAACTCGCGCTGCTCAAGCCCGACTTCTTTTCAGTGACCTATGGTGCTGGCGGTTCCACACGGGATGGCACGCGCCAGGCGGTGACCAGTATTCACAATGCCGGGTCCAACGTCGCCCCGCACCTGTCTTTCGGTGGCTCCAGCGAGGAAGAAATTCTCGCCCTGCTGCAATACTACAAAGAGCTTGGGATTACGCGTCTTGTCGCTCTGCGTGGTGACGTACCGTCCGGCACTGGCGCCACCAGCAGTTACTACTATGCCAACGAACTCGTCGAACTGGTGCGCCGCAAAACCGCTAATCACTTTCACATCGAAGTGGCGTGTTACCCGGAGATTCATCCGAAGTCCGAGAGCTACGAGAGCGATCTCTTTTACTTCAAGAAAAAAGTCGATGCGGGCGCCGACAGCGCCATCACGCAATATTTCTATAACGCTGATGCGTACTTCTATTATGTTGACCGCTGCAAGGCGCTCGGCATCGAGATTCCAATAGTGCCCGGCATCATGCCCATTACCAATTATGCCAACCTGGCTCGTTTCAGCGGCAATTGTGGCGCAGAGATTCCACGCTGGATCCGGCAGCGCCTGCAGGGTTTTGGTGACGACACGGACAGCATTCGTCAGTTCGGTGAGGAAGTAGTGACGCGTCTGTGTGAGACCCTGCTGGATGGCGGCGCTCCGGGGCTGCACTTCTATACCATGAACCAATACGCGTCGGTCAGCACTCTTTGGGGCAATCTCGGACTGAGCGAGCGCTGAGATGCGACTGTCACGGATTCATACCCCGCAAACACTGATCACAGGATCAACGGTGGTCCTTGCTGAGGACGCTGCGCACTACGTCGGCAAGGTGCTACGCCTGCGGCCGGGGGAGATGCTGGCTCTGTTCAATGGCACCGATGGGGAACACCTTGCAGAGGTCGTGAGCGTCGACAAGAAGAGCGTCACCGTGCGGCTCGACAGCCGGGTGCCCAATTCCGCTGACCCAGTACTGCCAATTCATCTCGGCCTGGGTATTTCCCGGGGCGAACGCATGGACTACGCAATCCAGAAAGCCACCGAGGCGGGGGTCAGCAGCATCATTCCGCTGCTGACCGAACGCTGCGAGGTCAAGCTGAAAGGGGAGCGGGTAGACAACCGCCTGAGCCACTGGAACAGAATCGCCATCAGCGCCTGCGAGCAGTCCGGGCGTTGCGCCGTTCCAGTGCTAGAAGCACCGCTGGCCCTGCAGGAATGGCTGGCTCGCGAGCGCACCGGCGCCAGTTTCGTGCTCGATCATCGTGGCACGCAGGGGTATCCCGTGTCGTGCCAGCCTGCAGCGGTCACTTTGCTGATTGGCCCCGAGGGAGGGCTGGCTGACGAGGAAGTGGAAATGGCGACGGCCCAGGGCTTCACGGCAGTCAGGCTCGGCCCCCGTGTTCTGCGCACCGAGACAGCTCCGGTGATTGCAATCTCGCTCGCCCAATTCCTCTGGGGCGACTATCGTTCCTGAAACCCTCGAGTAACAATCACAAAATAATTAGCAAAAAAAAGCGCCCCGAAGGGCGCTTACGTCAAAAGTGCACGTGAGAGAGAGCTACTAGATTACCTTCCTGCAAATCCTGCGATTACTTCGTGAACTCTGGATAAGCTTCCAGACCACATTCGGAAAGGTCGACACCTTCTGCCTCTTCCTCTTCCGTTACTCGTAGGCCCATGACAGCCTTGATAACCATCCACACTATGAAGCTCATCACACCGACCCAGATCATGATCGTCAGTGCACCGATGATTTGACCAGACAAGCTCACGCCGTCGTTGGTGATCGGTACCAGCAACAGGCCCAGCAGACCACAGGCGCCGTGCACAGAGATTGCGCCGACGGGATCATCAATCTTGAGCTTGTCCAGGAAGATGATAGTGAAGACGACCAGCACGCCAGCGACAGCACCGAAGAGCGTTGCCTGCAGCGCTGTCGGAGTAGAAGGCTCAGCAGTAATCGCTACCAGTCCGGCCAGTGCCCCGTTCAGAATCATGGTCAGGTCAGCCTTGCCGAAAAGGGCCTTCGCAACCAGCATCGCTGCAACCAGGCCGCCTGCGGCTGCCGCATTCGTGTTCACAAACACCATGGCTACCGCGTTGGCACTTGTCACGTCAGCCAGTTTCAGAACTGAACCGCCGTTAAAGCCCAGCCAGCCCATCCACAGAATCAGTGTGCCGAGTGTTGCCATTGGCAGGTTCGCACCAGGGAATGCCCGGACGCTGCCATCTGCGCCATACTTGCCCTTGCGTGGACCAAGCAGAAGCACGCCGACCACTGCGGCAGTTGCGCCAGCCA
>CAIRBI010000222.1 GCA_903876785.1 uncultured Gammaproteobacteria bacterium | reverse complement strand
TCAACCGCCGAAGAGGTTGAAATTCCCCGAAAACAACTGTACACCCTCTGGGAGCGGGCCTGCCCGCGATGAACGCTGCCCCAAACCGCAGCCCCCCATCGCGAGCAGGCTCGCTCCCACACATTCAAGTTGCACCAATCATGCCCGGGACCAGCACACGCCCCATGAACTACTACACCCAAAATGCTGCCGCCCTGAGCGAGCGCTACAACGCGCTGAACTCCGAAGACGTCCACAAGGGCTGGGATGTGATTGCCGTGGAATCCAGCGCCGAGCTGCACGCACGAGCCGAACAACACGCCAGTGCCCAACCAGACTCATTACACAACCCATCAAAAAACTCATCACCACCACGCGGCAGCATCACCTGGCTCGACGATCCGGCCACCCGCGCCGAATGGTCACAGCTGTGTCAAATAAGTGGTTTAAAGTTAAGCACACCCCCAAGAGATCTCGCCATGACACGCATCCCCTTCCTTCCTTGGTTTGTCGCCTGCAGTTTGCCCCTCGTTTCTGTCACAGCCGTGGCGCAATGCGGAGTCTCCGACCCCGGTGCGGAGACTGCTGCTGGCATCGTGTTCGTCGATGACAATGGCGATGGTGTGCGAGCGTCCAGTGAACTCGGCTTGCAGGGAGTGAGTGTCAGCAATGGCTGTGAGGTGGTCCTGACGGATGCCGATGGCCGCTATGAGATTGCATTGGCGCCACTGCAGATCCTGTTTATTTCCCAGCCTTCTGGATACAGCATTGCTGTCGACGACAACAACATTCCCCGGTTCTACTACCGTTACTATCCGGATGGCACGCCCGCAAACATCGGCGGCGCTGCCGTGGCGTGGCAGTTCCCGGTGACTGATGCAACTGGTCCGCTGCCAGACGCGATCGACTTTCCGCTGACAGCCATTGCTGAAGACAGCACAGTGTTCACAGCACACGCCTTCGCCGATCCGCAGGCCCGCTCGGAACTGGATCAGGACAAATTGCGCGAGGACCTTGTCACCACTTTGATTGGCAATCCGTTCGGTGCGGAGTTTGGTGTCACTGTCGGTGACGTGGTGTTCGACAGCCTGGGTCTGTACGACCGCCACAAGGAAATGATGGCGCTGATGGATATTCCCCAATGGTATCTGCCCGGTAACCACGACATCAATTTCGAATCGCCGGAAGCGCGGTTTGCCAACGAGACTTACAAACTGCATTTCGGTCCCACGTTTTACTCGTTCAACTACGGCAACGTGCATTTTGTTGCGCTCAACAATGTCGAGTACGCCGGTGCCGGTCGACGCATGGAAGACGGTGAGGCCTATCGCGGCTATATCCACGACGAGCAACTCTACTGGCTGGCGAATGATCTCTCCCACGTTCCGAAAGATCGTCTCATCGTGATCGCCTCACACATTCCACTGGTCACTGAGGCAGTGGACGACACTGGTGCGCAGGCAACAGGTCCGCAGACAGAAAACTTTGCCGCTCTGCTGGAAATACTGGAACCGTTCGAGCATATCTACGGCATGGCGGGACATGACACCAGCAACAGCTGGAAGGTGGAAGTCGGCCACAGTCACGGCTGGCACGGACAGCCGTGGATCGCACACACGCTGGCGGAAGTGCGCGGCAACGGCTGGCACACAGGGCCGCAGGATCTGCGCGGTGTCAGCGACGCGATGATGCAGGATGGCACGCCCAATGGGTTCTACCTGCTGCGATTCGATGACGTCGCAGTGGTGCCCGACTTCATGCCGTTTCCTTACGGCGCCGATGCCAATCAAAGTATGCGCATCACGCTCGATCCTCCGCTGACTCAATCCGAAGGGGGCAGTGTCAATCGTGGCACGCTGGCTGAAAATACTCTAGTGGTCGTGAACCTATTTGATGGCGGCGCGAGAGACTCCGTGTGGCTGTCATTGAATGGGGCCGAGCGTCAGCCAATGAGCTATGTGGTGCGTACTGACCCCTTTGTGGTGCGCGTGCACGAACAGCTGCTGGATACCGATCAGGCGATCGGCGAACCGACGCTGTCCGCCCACATCTGGCAGTTGCCGCTGCCCGATACACTGAGCCCCGGCGTGCATCGCATTGAAGTGTTCAGCGAAGATGAATTTGGCCAGCAGGGTCAACGCGCGTTCAGTTTTGAGATTGTGAACTAGCGGATCAAGACGCCCCTGCTCCGTCATGATGAGCTCATGACGGAGCAGGGTGTGAGTAATGGACCATCAAGAGAGGAAGACTGCTATTGAAAGCGAGGATCGATCAGGGAGCGCGGACACTCATGCTGACGCGCAGAGTCTGCCCAACCTGCAGCAGATCATCCGACAAGCCATTCTGTCTGCTCAGATCATTGACCGGGATGCCGTAGCGGTTCGCGATGCGCCAAAGCGTCTCGCCACGCTTTACACGATGAGTCACTTCGGTCACGGCGGCCACTTCATTGGAATTACGCGGTGCCGCTGCCACAGTTGCCGACGTGGACGCCGGGACCTGCAGCTTCTGCCCTATCTGCAACATGTCGCCGCGCAGACGGTTGGCAGAACGTAGCTGAGCGATACTGGCGCCAGTTTTGGTCGCGATTTCGGAGAGTGTGTCACCACGTCGCACTACATATTCCCGGTTGGTCTCCACCTCTGCGGTGGCAGTGATCATGACTGCAGGCGTCACTGAGGGCGTTACTGCAGAAGCAGACGCCACTGTCGTGCTCGCTTCAGGCCTGGCGGATACCCCAGCCACATAGCGCTCATAAGACTGAGGAAACACGGCAACATGGTAATGCGGAGGATTACGCTCACGGGTCACATCAAGGACGTCGGTACTCTCCAGCGACAGCAGGGTCCTCTCCAGCCAGGAACGACACTTGCCCACCTGAGGAATACGCAGATCAACGGCCATGCCGGTGGGGTGAACAGAATCCTGGGCAGCATTTGCCGGTTGCTTGTCGATGGGGCGAGTCAGACTCGTCACCGTCATCTTCTCGCCACACGCCGCGAAGTATTGTGAGCCGAGCCTCTCGATGAAAGTCTTCACCGCAGGGCGGGCATAAGGATAAGAAACGCTGCTGAGTTCGAAATGATTACTGCTGTCTACCTTCACCAGGTAGCCGGATTCGACAAATTTTGTCACCGCGCTGGAGGTCTTCATGAAGGTGTAACCCAGATTGACAGCCTCTTGGTACTGCCGTTCCATGGAGGCGCGAGATCCTTTTAGAGTCTGTGCCTGACCCGGGTGACCGAAGGTCAAACAGACTGTCGCCACCAATACCAAAGCCGTCTTCTGCATATCGCCTACCCTGCAAAAAGCTGTTCTTGTTGTTCAACTCTAAGTCGAAATCTATTAATCCCGAGTATAACCTTGATTTCGCTAAAGAAAACACCCTTTTTATAAAAAAGACATCTTTGGGGCAAAATCATGACAATTGTCGAGGAATCAGTTCTGAAGCGTGGCTTCGATAGCTTCGACAAGCTCTTCGGCATCCGGTTCCACGGTGACGCCGAAATGCGCCAGCACTTCGCCATCTTTGCCCACCAGATATTTGTTGAAGTTCCAGCCAGGCGCTTCCGTTTCGCTGCCCAGATGTGCGAACACCGGATGGGCATCGGCGCTCTTCACCTTCACGACTTCAGTCATCGGGAACGTGACGCCGTGATTGATGTAGCAGACCTCGGCGATGGCCGCGGCGCTGTCGTCCTCCTGATTGAAGTCATCCGATGGGAACCCGATAACGACCAATCCCTGGTCCTTGTAGCGCTGATACAGCGTCTCCAGACCAGTGAACTGATAGGTGAATCCGCAATGGCTGGCAGTGTTCACCAGCAACACGGGCTTGCCCGCCGTCTCGGCGCACAGATCGACAGTGTCGGAGGAGTTGAGTTTGGTGATTTCATGCTGCAGCCATGGGGCACAGCTGGCGTCCTGCGCAGTCGCAGGGGCGGCCATGGAGAAAAGGATCGTGAATACGGCGACTGCAGATGTGAAAATCTTCATTTTGTTTTCCCGGTAGTGGCTATCAGTTAATTGCTATTCGTCAATTGCGGGCCTGTTCCTTCGCGAACTTCTGCACCCGGCGGTTGATCACATCAGGTATGTAGGCATTGCCGGCAGCATCCATCGTCAATGCGTGCGCCTCTCCAAACTGGCCATTGCCTGTGCCGGGGCTGCCAATGGCTCCCAGCACGTTGCCGTCCATATCGACCTTGGCGAACTCACCGTCGAAGCCGGTGGTGATATACATGAAGCCATCATTATGCAGGAAGATGGCGCAGACCATCGCATCAAACTTCCACTCGCGCAGCAGATTGCCCTCAGTATCGAAGCGCTGAATCCGCATGTTTTCCCGGTCAGCTACATAGAGTACGTCATCCGCATCGATCTCGATGGCGTGCGCCGCCACGAACTGACCCGGGCCATAGCCGCGACTGCCCCACTGTGCGATGAACTCACCCGTCGGGCTGAACTTCAGCACCCTGGGCATATCGCCGCCGTGCCCCTGGACGACATAAATATTCCCCCGGGAATCCAGCGCCACATCGTTGGGCTCGTTGAGCAGCAGTGCACCCGCTGCCTGACTCCACTCCCCCGCCGTACCCTTGGTGCCAATCGTCATCAAGACATTGGCATCCTTGTCCAGCTTCATCACCAAATGGTCAGCGACATCGGTCACCCACATGTTGCCACTTGCGTCGATGGCCATGCCATGCGCACGGCGCAGCAAATCGTCAGCACCGAAGCCACGCACGAACTGGCCCTGCGGATCGAATTCCAGAAACGGCGGAGCACTGCGGCTCAGGACGATGAGGTTGCCCTCAAGAGTCGTCGCCACCCCGGCATAAGACGCTGCCTCCATCGTGGCAGGCAGGGCGAGCGCCTCGCGGAAATCCACCGGCCGGTAATCCTGCAGAGTGTAGGCGCGCAAGGGCAGCAACGGACGGATGGGACGCTGAGCATTGGCGAGCGCTGGGACAAGGATCAGTAGAAGGCAGATTAGGCTTGTTGTTCTCATTGTGAATCTCCTGTTTTTGGAGAATCTACACTGAACGTTGCTCGGCGTCGAAGAATTCATCATCATGCACGCCGCCAACGTCCCCGAGAACACAGACGAGAACAACATCCATGCCCATGACCACTGTTTTTACCATCATCGCTCGCTTCGAAGCCTTCACTTGGGCGGGGCTGCTCATCGGCATGTTTCTCAAGTACGGCACCGAGACTACCGAGCTCGGCGTGTGGCTGTTTGGCCGACTACATGGGTTCGCATTTCTGCTTTATTTCGTCACCGCCATCGTCGCCGGCCTGCGCCTGCGCTGGCCGTGGTGGGCGACCCTGCTCGCTGCGCTCGCGGCCATTCCGCCGCTGGTGACGTTCCCGCTGGAGATCTGGTTTCGGCGAAGGGGGTTGCTTGCAAGGGAATGCAATCAATAACTACTTCAACTGATCATAAAAGCCCTTCTTGTCACTTGGTGACGCATTGACATTTAGTGACACCAAAGTAAAATCCTTCAGCGCCGAATCCAGCGCCCTCTAGATACGCCAAAACCAGCAATAGCGACGCACGCCACGCTGGCCCATACGATAACTTGCGGACAAGAGCCATGACGGAAAAAGTCGCAAACCTGCGCGAACAGCTTAAAGCAACCACTCGCCAGGAATTGACTCGCATCGGTCTCGAGCTGTTTTTGCAACACGGGTTCGCCCATACCACAATCGATCAGATCGTGGCGCCGGTGGGTATCTCCAAGCGTACATTTTTCAGGTACTTTGAGACCAAGGAGGACCTGGTTTTCGAGTGGCAAACGGAGATGGCGCCTGCTCTGGTTCTTGAATTGAACACCAGGCCCCGGGAAGAAGCACCCTTCAAAGCCGTCAGCGAGACACTCTTCTCCCTGCTGGCTCGGATCAATGAAAACCCTGAGTTGGCGTTCGCGCTGATACGTCTATTGAAGGAAACGCCTTCGCTGGCCGGCAGAGATATGGAAAAACGCATGGTGTGGGAGCAGGCACTTGCCGCCGCTCTCATGGAAAGAGAAGGCCGCAAGGTCATGCCCCATCTCAAGGCCCGGATTATTGTCGGGATGGCAATGACTGCTTGGACTGCGGCTCTGGACGAATGGTACGCGGGGGGAGGCAAGGTAGAACTTCGCCCCATCATGGAAAAAGCATTCTCCTTGATAAAGGAGCAGGAATAGCAATATGTGGCTCTCAGCAATCGGGAAATCTCAAATGAATTCGACTCTCAACCGCATCGATGCGCCCCTCCAAGGTCATGCCACAGGCCACGCACGACGCAACTGGCTCGTCGTGGCAACCTCCGGGATAGCAGCGCTGGCTGCAATATCCATCATCACCGTCACAGGTTCTGGCAGCGCGGCAACGGAAGCGCCTGCCGCACCTGTGGTCACCCCGCCTGTGCCAGCCTTGACCGTGACCAGCACCACGCCCCACGAAGTCAACTGGCCAATCCTGCTCAATGCCTCCGGGTCAGTCACGGCATGGCAGGAGGCCAGCGTCGGTGCCCAAATCGGTGGCTATCAATTGATCGAGGTGCTTGTAGACGTGGGCGATCATGTCAGCCAGGGCCAGGTCCTCGCCCGCCTCGATCCAGCGCTGCTGCAAGCAGAGGAGGCCGTGCTGCTCGCCAACCACGAACAGGCAGAGGCCAATCACCAACGCGCCCTTGAGCTGCAAAGCAGAGGCTCCATCAGCGATCAGGATGCCCTGCAGTCCATTACCCTCGCCCGCACCACGGCCGCGTCGCTCGACGGCAAACGCCTGCAGCTCCGCTATACCAACGTGGTCGCTCCTGATGATGGAACGATCAGCTCGCGTACTGCGACGCTTGGTGCCGTCGTGCCAACAGGGCAGGAATTGTTCCGCCTGATCCGTCAGGATAAATTGGAGTGGCATGGCGAGTTGACCGCCATGCAACTTTCCCAGGTCAGGATCGGGCAGGAGATCACGCTGCAGTTGCCCGACGGCACTACAGCCGCAGCGACGGTTCGCCAGACCTCCCCCACTCTGAATGAAACCACTCGTCTGGCCATCGTCTATGCCGACGTGGACCAAGGCAGCAATGCTCGCGCAGGCATGTACGCGGAAGGTCGCATTGAGCTCGAACAGAGTTCTGCACTGGTCGTCCCGGCGCAGAGCGTCATCATCCGCGACGGCCGCAGCCATGTGCCCACGCTTGCGGAAGAGGGTGCCGTCTCCACGATATCGCTGCGCCGCGTCACGGTCGGGCGTCGTGTTGGTGAGGAGATCGAGATCACCGAGGGGCTCGACGCCGGACAGCGCATCGTCGTGCAGGGGGCCGGTTTTCTCAACGATGGCGATATCGTGCGTATCGTGCCTGAGGCATCAGCCAGCACTCTCAATGGCACACCAGATCGCAGAGAT
>CAIRBI010000221.1 GCA_903876785.1 uncultured Gammaproteobacteria bacterium | reverse complement strand
CGTCCAGATAGAAGCTGCCCAGCTCGATGACGCAGAAGTTGTGCACCTTCTGATAAACGCCAAGAAAGTGATAATTCTCGTAGTCTTCAACCACTTGCTGCTGCAGCAGTTGCGCCTGGCGGGTGATCCAGTAATCGAGCGCCACCATGTTGTCGGGCGCGACCAGATTCTGCGCCGGATCGAAACCGTTCAGGTTGGAGAGCAGGAAGCGCGCGGTATTGCGGATGCGGCGATAAGAGTCGGCGACGCGCTTGAGCACTTCGGTAGAAGCGGTCATCTCGCCACGGAAATCGGTAGACGCGACCCACAGACGCAGGATGTCGGCACCATATTCCTGGAACACTTCCTTCGGAGAGATGGTGTTGCCGAGCGACTTGGACATCTTGTAGCCCTTGGCATCCACGGTGAAACCGTGGGTCAGCACCTGCCGATAAGGCGCCGTGCCGTACATGGCCACTGCCGTCTTCAATGACGACTGGAACCAGCCACGATGCTGGTCCGAGCCTTCCAGGTAAAGATCGGCCGGGTAGCCCAGACCGCGCTGCTGCAGCACGGAATAGTGGGTGACGCCAGAATCGAACCACACGTCCAGCGTGTCGGTGACCTTGCTGTACTGTGCCGCCTCGGCACCGAGCAAGTCTTCGGCAGTGAGCTCAAACCAGGCATCAATGCCCTTCTGTTCGATGCGCAGCGCCACTTCCTCGATCAACTCTGCCGTGCGGGGGTGCAACTGCTGCGTCTCTTTGTTGACGAACAACGTGATCGGCACGCCCCAGGTGCGCTGCCGGGAGACGCACCAGTCCGGGCTGCCCTTGAGCATCAGTTCGATGCGGGCCTGACCCCAGTCGGGAATCCACTTCACCTTGGCGACCGCATCCAGCGCGGACTGCAACAGCCCCTGCTCGCTCATGCTGATGAACCACTGCGGCGTGGCGCGATAGATCAGTGGCGTCTTGGTGCGCCAGCAGTGTGCGTAGCTGTGCACGATCTTCTTCACGGCCACCAGCGCGTGACGTTCCTTGAGTTCTTCGATGACCAGCTCATCGGCCTTGTAGACATGTGCACCGGCAAACTTGCCTGCGGCAGCGGTGAAGACACCGTCATCGTCCACCAGATTCAGCGTGCCCAGCCCATAGGCCATGCCGACGTTGAAGTCGTCCACGCCATGGTCTGGTGCCGTGTGCACCGCACCGGTACCGGCATCGGTGGTGACATGCGCGCCGAGGATGACCGCCACCTGCTTGTCGACGAAGGGATGCTGCAGCGCCAGCTTCTCGAGCGCGGCGCCCTTGACGCTGCCGAGCACTTCATAGGATTCACTGCCATAGCGCTGCATGATCTCGTCGACCATGGCGGTCGCCAGCACGAGGGTCTCGCGGCCACTTTCCAGCGCACAGTCCACCAGCGCGTATTCGAGTTCGGCATTCAGACACACGGCCTGGTTGGAAGGCAGCGTCCAGGGAGTGGTGGTCCAGATGACGACGGACACATTCTGGATGCCATCCAGATTCAGCGTGACGCCCTGGCCTTTGAATCTTGCGAAGAGCTCTGCCGGGTTGGCCACCGGGAAGCGCACGTCAATTGCGAACGAGGTCTTGTCCTGATATTCCACTTCGGCCTCGGCCAGCGCAGAACCACCGACCACGCTCCAGTACACGGGCTTGAAGCCTTTCACCAGGTGGCCGTTGGCGGCAATCTTGCCGAGCGCGCGCACGGTGTCGGCCTCGGTCTTGAAATCCATGGTCAGGTAAGGGTTGGCCCAATCACCCAGCACGCCCAGACGGACGAAATCCTGCTTCTGAATCTCGACCTGTGCCGCTGCGTATTCACGACAGGCTTTGCGGAACTCGGCAAAAGAGACTTTCTTGCCGGCCTTGCCGAGCTTCTTCTCGACATTATGCTCGATGGGCAGGCCGTGGCAGTCCCAGCCCGGCACGTAGGGCGAATCGAAGCCCGCCAGAGTCTTGGCCTTGACGATGAAATCCTTGAGCGACTTGTTAACCGAGTGCCCGAGGTGCAGCTCGCCGTTGGCATAGGGCGGACCGTCGTGCAGGACGAAGCGTGGCCGGCCAGCACTGATGGCGCGAATCTTCCCGTACAGGTCCATGGCTTGCCAGCGGGCCAGCATCTCCGGCTCGCGCTGCGCGAGGCTGGCCTTCATGGGGAACTCTGTCTGTGGCAGGTTCAGAGTGGTCTTGTAATCAGTCATCTCGCTTACCTTTTATCCTGAACATCATGTGGGAGCGGGCCTGCCCGCGATTAGCCGCGTGCCGACTTCAATCGCGGGCAGG
>CAIRBI010000220.1 GCA_903876785.1 uncultured Gammaproteobacteria bacterium | reverse complement strand
GGGGCAGCCGCCTGGCCGCTCTGCGGCATGGCGCCTTGGCCGCCTTGAGGCATTGCGCCCTGTCCGGCACCCATGCGCATGCCACCGCCACCACCGCCGTTGCCCATCATTTCACGCATGGCGGACATCTGCATTTCGTTGATCTTGCCCATCGCCTCGCGGAAGGCGGCTTCCTGCTGGGAGGTGATTTCGAGTGTGGCAATCAGTTCAGTGACGCGGGCTTCGGGGTTACCCATGCCCATACCGCCACCACCACCGCCTGAGCCGGGCTGGGCGAGGAGGGTTTGGCTGCCGAGGGTAAGCACTAGCGTGGTAAGGAGGGGAATCAGTTTGGATTTCATGGTGTGCTCCAGGGTGTGTGTACGGGGATGTATACGGGTGGCAACGGGATATCTGTTGGGGTGGATTGATTGTACTGCAAGGGTGAACGTGTGAAAAACAATCGCGAGCGGGCTCGCTCCCACAGGGTTAGGAGTTGGATTCCAGGGTTTCGCTCTTTTCCAGCCATTGTTCTTCGACGGCGTCGGCTTCGGATTTCAGGGTGGCCTGCTTCTGCAGGAGCGTGGTGAGGTCCTTCTTGCGGGATTCCTGATAGAGGGTTTCGTCGGCCAGCTTTTCTTCGACTTGTTTGAGTTCGACGTGGAGCTTGTCGAGCTTCTGTTCCAGCTTCTTGATCTCGTTGCGCAGTGGGGCGAGCTGCTGACGTTGCGCAGCCGCCTGCTGGCGCTGTTCCTTGCGGTCACCTTTGCTGTTCTCCGGCGCGCCAGCGGAAGTGCCGGTGCTGCCCTTGCTGTTTTCCTGCATCCACTTTTCGTAGTCGTGCAGATCGCCCTCGAATTCCTGACAGCGGCCGTTGTGAATCGAGTAGAACTCATCCACGGTGTTGCCGAGCAGATAGCGATCGTGGGAGACGATGACCAGCGCGCCCTGATAGCCCATCAGCGCTTCGGTCAGCGCGTGGCGCATCTCGAGGTCGAGGTGGTTGGTCGGCTCGTCGAGCAGCAAAAGGTTGGGCTTTTTCCAGACGACGAGCGCGAGTGCGAGACGCGCCTTCTCGCCACCGGAAAAATTCTCGATGGTCTCGTTGATGCGCTCGCCACGGAAGTCGAAACCGCCGAGAAAATCGCGGATGGTTTGTTCCCGCGCGGAGGGGTCGAGACGCTGAATCAACAGCACAGGGCTGGCGCGCTGATCGAGAACGTCCACCTGGTGCTGCGCGAAATAGCCAACCTGCAGATACTTCGATGTGCGCATCTCTCCAGCCAGAGGCGTCAGTTCACCCGCCATGGTGCGCAGCAGCGTGGACTTGCCGCAGCCGTTGAAACCGAGCAGGCCGATGCGGGTGTCACCACGCACAATCAGGCGAATGTTGGTGACGAGCGCCTTGTCGCCATAGCCGACGCTGACCTTGTCCATGGCCAGCACTTCCTCGGGGATGCGTTCAGGCTCGGGAAATTCAAACTGGAATGGTGAGTCAATGTGCGCGGGTGCGATCTTCTGCATGCGGTCGAGTTCTTTCAGGCGACTCTGCGCTTGGCGGGCCTTGGTGGCTTTGGCGCGAAAGCGGCGCACGAAGTCTTCGATCTCGGCTACGCGGCGCTGCTGCTTCTCGAACATCGCCTGCTCCTGCGCAAGACGCTCGGCGCGCTGCAGCTCGAAGCTGCTGTAATTGCCGCGGTAAAGATTCAGGCGCTGCTGCTCCACGCTCACCACATAGGAGATCACTTCGTCGAGAAAGCTGCGGTCGTGCGAGATGATCAGCAACGTGCCCTGATAACGATTGAGCCATTGCTCCAGCCACAGCGTGGCTTCCATGTCGAGGTGGTTGGTGGGTTCGTCGAGCAGCAGCAGGTCCGAGGGCGCCATCAGTGCAGCAGCGAGGTTGAGGCGAATGCGCCAGCCACCGGAAAAAGTGGAGACGGCGTTGTCGAATTTGTCGGCACTGAAGCCGAGGCCGGAGAGCAACTGCATGGCGCGGTAGCGAATGTCATAGCCGCCGATCTTGTCCATCTCACTGTGCCAGTGAGCGATCTGCGCGCCATCGCCGGCCTTGTCGGCGGCGTTCATGTGGCGCTCGACCTCGCGATAGCGCTCGTCGCCATCGATCACGTAATCAACTGCCGACTGGGCCGATGCCTCGGTCTCCTGCCGCATGTGCGCGATGCGCGTGCCCTCGGGCAGCGACAATTCTCCTGAATCCAGTCCCAGTTGTCCCATAAGGCAGGCAAACAGGCTGGATTTGCCGCTGCCATTGCGGCCGATGACGCCGATCTTCTGGCCATCGTGGATGGCAAGGCTGGCATTCTGGAGGAGCACTTGTTCGCCGCGCATCAGCGTGGCATTGGTCAAGGAGATCATCGGCATGGCTCGGTCATAGAAATTGCGCGCCATAATACTATTCATAGCCATGGCACTGCACTCGTTCTATTCAGCCATTCCGCCCGCAGCTCTTCACGCGCGGGCAGGCCGATTGATTTCCCATGCCTGAATTCGTACACTGAATTTACATGTTCAGGGACACTCGTCTGCTGGGCCACACGAGCCGAACGCTATGAAACAGATACTGCTGATAGACGATGACGAAAAGCTCGGGCAGCTGCTCACGCAGTACCTGGAACGCTACGACATGGCGGTGACAGCCGCGCATACGCCCTCCAAAGGTTTCGAACATCTCAAGCGCAACAAGCCCGATCTGTTGATTCTCGATGTAATGCTGCCGGAGAAAGACGGCTTCGAGATCTGTCGGGAAATTCGCGCCAAGTCTGCTATTTATGGTCAGCTGCCGATTCTGATGCTGACTGCGCACGGGGAAGTAACCGATCGCATCGTCGGGCTGGAACTCGGGGCCGATGATTATCTGCCGAAGCCCTTCGAGCCGCGCGAGCTGGTGGCACGCATCACCAACATTCTGCGGCGCACCAGCGACGAAGCGCGCAATCAACAGGAAGTGCCGAAGATTCAGGGGCTGGAAGTCGATACCGTGCGCCGCATCGTGCATCTGGACAACGAATTGATCGAACTGACCACGATGGAATACGAGCTGCTGATTCTGTTCATGCAGTCGCCGAACAAGACCTTCACCCGCGACGAGCTGATGAACCGGCTGCGCGGCATCGACGCCGAGCTGTTCTCTCGCGCGGTGGACACGCTGGTGAGCCGTCTGCGCCATAAACTCAACGACACCTCCAAGACACCACGTTTCATCAAGACGGTGTGGGGCCGCGGCTATACCTTCGTGGGCGAGCCGTGTTAAATGCTGACCTCCTTATGATGACCTTACGATGCTGACTTCGCCATGAAAGTGAACGGACGCTTTCGCACCTCGCTGTTCTTTCGCCTGTTTATCATCTTCAGCGCCACGGTGCTCGTGTTCTTCGTGATCATTGTGCTGTCGCTGCGACAAATCGACAGAAACTGGCGCGCGCAGCGCATCAACCCGCTGCCGGATTTTTTCCTCGACAACATCACTCTCATCGTCGACAACATCGGCATGCCTCCAGATTTGCTGCGTGCCACACAGCTTTCAGAGGAGCTTGCTCTCACCATCCTGATCCGCAGCCCGCACATCAACTGGCAGTCTGACGAACAAAGTGACATCGACATCACCGACCTCAGCTTTCTGCGCGATCTCTCCGACGAAGCGGCGGTGTTGCAGGCTGGCAGAGAGGAAGTCATTCGCGTCGAACGCGGCGGCTATGAATATTTCCTCAATCGCCGGACGCCGACGTTGAGCGAATACGACATGGTGGTCGTTTATATCGGCCTAACGCTGGCCGCGATTGTGCTGCTGCTCAATTACTGGATGGTGCGGCGCCTGCTGGAGCCAGTGCGGCAATTGCGCGAGGGAGCGGAACGCATCTGCGCGGGCGATCTCAGTTATCGAGTGGATTCTAACCGCACGGACGAGTTGGGCGAGTTGACCGAGAGCGTTAACCACATGGCCGACTCGCTGCAATCAATGCTGGAGGCTAAGCGCCAATTGCTGCTGGCGATCAGCCACGAACTGCGCACACCGATCACGCGCGCAAAGCTGCAGCTCGAGTTCATGGACGAAGGGGTGATCCGCACCAATCTGCGCGACGACATCGACGAGATTGACCTGCTGATCTCCGATCTGATCGAGGCCGAGCGCCTCAGCAACCAGCACGCTGCGCTGCTGGCCGAGCACGTTGATTTCGCTGACTACATTGGACTGGTGCTGGAGCCTTACAAGAGTTATCTGGGCGGGCTGAGCTATGTCCGCCCAGAGCAGGATGCTTCGGTGAGCATCGACAAATTGCGCACACGCCTTTTGCTGACCAATATCGTCAACAACGCGATTCGCCACGGCGAGGGCAGCCCCATCACAGTCACGGTGTCATTCTCGGAAAACGAGGCGATGGTGGAAGTGGTGGACAAAGGCGAAGGCATCGCGCCGGAACATCTGGAACACCTGAGCGAACCTTTCTATCGCGCCGACAGTGCGCGGCAGCGCCACACCGGGGGGTTCGGACTGGGGCTCTATCTGTGCAGGCTGATCGCGGAGGCGCATGGCGGCAACTTGACCATCAGCAGTGTGCTCGGCGAAGGCACCCAGGTGAAGGTGCACTTGCCGTACGAACAAGAGAGTGAGTACGGCGAAGAGCATCACAACCACTGACTCTGTGGGAGCGAGCCTGCTCGCGATGGCTTGTCGCTGAATTCAATCGCGGGCGAGGCCCGCTCCCACAAGGGCCGCAGCTGTTTCGCGTTTTCTGCCGCGGGCATAGCCCAGCAGCAGCGCGACAACGATCAGCAGGATCGGCACCAGCGCGGTGTTGATGAACTTCAGCACAGCGCCCAGACGCTCGATGTCCTGATTCAACTCCAGCTGCACTTCCCGCAGACGACGACGCGTCTCCAGCTGCTGTTCGTAGAAGCGGTCGATCTCGGCCTGCTGCTCCGGCAGAATCTCGTTGCCCTCGCGGTTGGCGTTCAGCGCCGCAATCTGCATCTCGGTCTCCTGCAGGCTGTCCATCAGCACACGCTCTTCTTCGCGCAGACGATCATCCGCCTCCCGCTGCAGATCCAGCACAGTCAGGAACGGCCTGGCAAAACGACCACGGCTGCGAATGGTCACCAGCTCCGCGTTGCCCGCCAGGTTGTCCAGCGCGTTCATCATGAAGTCGCCGTTGCTGGCGAAAGGCTGCGGAATGCGCTGACCGAGGAAGCTCTGGATCTGCACCCACATTCTGTCGCTGAGGAAGTCCGTGTCGGCGACGATCAGCAGATTCACCGGGCCAGAGGACTCGGTCAGATGTGCAGCGCTTTGCTCTGCAACTGCTGGCTCGGGGACCGGGGCTGGAGCAGCTCCGTCTGCCGGGGCCGCCGCTCCATCCGCAGGGGCATCAACGGCAGCCTCCGCCACCACCGGACGACCGTTCGGGAACGCGGTCTGCACGCGGCCAGTGATACGGGCAGCGAGCGTGTGCGGGCGATCGGCGGACACGAAATCATCGACCAGAATGCTCGGGTCGCCCAGTGCATTGAACAGCGCACCATCCATCAGCATCGAGCGGCTGCTGGACTGCACCAGCGGCTCGAACACACTGCCCGCGCCTTCGATGGGCGCCAGGGCGCCAGGCGTGGAGAAGTTCATCACCTGCAGGCCGGTGTTGACGATGTCATTGGCCATGCTGGTGCGCTGAATGCCGAGCATGCCGTAGTGGGCAATCGGGCGCGTGGCATCGCCGACATTCACCAGCAGCGCCTGCTCGGCATCGGTCAGCACCTTGGTGCTGTCGTATTCGACACCCCAGGCCGCCAGCAGTGGCTGCAGATCGGAGGCACCGTTCTCGATGGTGGGGATGCCGTCCGGGCCGCGAATCGCAGTGGAGTACGCGTTCGGATCGAGGAACACCATGGCCTTGCCGCCGCGCAGCACGTGCTGATCGATGGCATACAGCATCTGCTCACTCAGCTCCTGGGGATGCACGAGCAGCAGGATGTCGATGGCCTCATCGATGGAGTCGGCCTCCGGATCGACGCGCTGCACCTGATAGAGCTGGCGCACGGAATCCATGAACATCCAAGGTTCGGTCGGCTGCATGGTCTGCTGGTTGACGCCGCCATCGATCGGCAGCCCGGAGAGGAAGCCGACAATCGGCAGCTCGGGGTTGGCCACCTGAGTGATCAGCTTGGAGAATTCATACTCCAGGAACTCTTCCTGATCAGGGCGGATCAGCGGGATGGTCTCGAACACTTTCGGCGCGATCGCGGCTTCGGCAGCCGACTGCGGGGCTGGTGCTCCGGATTCGTCCTCAGCTGGAATCGTCGCCGGGTCCAGCACGACGACACCGAAGAATACCGATTCGCCACCTTGGGTCAGTGGCACCGGCTGCACGCCGTATTCACCGGCGAGGTCTTCGTCCTCGGAGAAAGGCACCGGGTCGATCACGCGCAAAGTCAGCATGCCGTCGCTGGCGATTTCCATCTCGCGCAGCAGTTCCTGCACGCGGGTGCCATAGGTGCGCAGTTGTGGCACATCGGCGGTCGCTTCTTCGGAATAGAAGAACAGGATTTCCACCGGCTTCTCCAGCCCGCTCACAATATTGCGCGTGCCATCGGCCAGCGTGTAGAGATCATCCTGCGTGAGGTCGATGCGCAGACGCGGAAAGGCACTGATCACGGCCACACTGATCAACAGGAACGCGCCGGTGAGGGCGAGACCTGCTCCTGAAAACAACGTTCCATACTTTTTCACGGACAGCTTATTTACGGACATCATCGGCTCCCTCAATTCGCTTTCTTGATTTCGATGACGATTGCGGACGCAAACAGCCACGAACCAATGAATATTACAAAGAACAGAATGTCACGCAGGTCGAGCACGCCCTTGCTTATGGAGTCGAAATGCGTGAGGAAACTCAGTGCCGCCACCGCGTCGACCAGCGTCTGCGGCGCCCAGCGCAGGGCATTCAGGATGATCTCGGAACCGGAGGCCACGAACACGAAGCAGATCGCCACAGTGAGGATGAACGCGATCACCGAGTTGCGGGTCATCGCCGACATGCACGACCCGATGGCGAGGAAGCCACCGGCCATCAGCCAGCTGCCCAGATAGGCGGCAACGATGACGCCGTTGTCGGGGTCGCCGAGGTAGTTGACCGTGATCCAGATCGGGAAGGTCAGCAGCAGTGCAACACCGCTGAGCACCCACGCCGCCAGAAACTTGCCCAGCACCGCATCGGACAGCGTCACCGGCAAAGTCATCAGCAACTCGATGGTGCCGGACTTGCGCTCATCGGCCCACAGGCCCATGGCGATGGCCGGGATCATGAACAGATACAGCCACGGGTGGAAACTGAAGAACGGCATCAGGTCGGCCTGCCCACGGACGTAGAAACCGCCCATGTCGAAGGTGAAGATGCCGCTCATGACCAGAAAGATCACGATGAACACATAGGCGAGCGGCGTGGCGAAATAGCCAGCCAGCTCCCGCTTGAAGATGATTCCCAAATTTCTCATGTCGTTAACCCTGCTGCTGGTTGGCTGATTGTTGAGAGGCGCGGGCGCCGCGTGACGTTCTGGGCTGAGACGTCGCCGTCTGCGATGTCACGCTGCGGAAGAAATGTTCCAGCAGCCCTTCCACCAGATGAAATTCCGCCACTGGCCAGTGTTCGCTCTGCACACGATCCAGCACCTTGCCGAAAATCTGCTTGCCCGGTACGGGAATGATGATGAAGCGGCGGCGTTCTTCGTCGCTCGGCTCGATGTCGGCCACCTCTTCTACTCCCTCCAGCGCAGCGGCAAGGTCGAAGTCCTGCGTCAGCTGAATGCTCACGGCGCCAAACAGACGCGAACGGGCCTCCAGCTCCTTCGGCGTGCCATCGGCCACGATCCGGCCCGCCGCGATGATGATGGCGCGGGTGCACACGGCGCTGACTTCTTCGAGGATGTGGGTGGAGATGATGACGATGCGGTCACGGGCGAGGTTGCGGATGAGCTGGCGAACCTGGTGCTTCTGGTTGGGGTCGAGGCCGTCGGTGGGTTCGTCGAGAATCAGCACCTTGGGGTCATGAATGATCGCCTGGGCCAGGCCGACGCGGCGCTTGAACCCTTTGGAGAGCGTCTCGATGGTCTTGTGACAGACCTCCGCCAGTTCGACTTCGCGGATCACCTTGGCGATACGCTGCTTCTTCTCCTCCCCGGAGAAGCCCCGCACCTCGGCGATGAAGTTGAGAAACTCCAGCACCGTCATATCCGGGTAGCTGGGAGCGCCTTCCGGCAAGTAGCCGATCAGGGACTTCACCGCCATGGGATCGCGGCTGATGTCGTGTCCATGGACGGTGACGGAGCCGGAGGTGGCGCCGAGGAAGCCGGTGATGATCTTCATGGTGGTGGATTTGCCCGCGCCGTTGGGGCCGAGAAAGCCGAGGACTTCACCCTCTTCCACCGTGAAACTCAGATCGTCGACTGCAATAAAACCATCGAACTTCTTGGTTAAGTGACTAATTTCAATCATATTTTATTATTCCGTAAATGTTGCTGCGAAATACTGCCTGTCACTGAAAAAGTTGAGGCGCAAATATAGGCTCCTGATTCTCGCTTTTCAAGGACCGTCACTCTTCGTTGCAGTTCGTAAAAATCCTGTGTTTTTCCGGGAGTTGCGCGCACATCCTGCGCCTCCCGGCATGGCTTTTGCGGACAGGCTGCAGGTATAATCGCTCCCCCTCAATTACCCGAAAGTGAGCACTCCATGCGCCTGTTCCTGTTCGTTCTCCTGGCCGCTGGCCTGTGCAGTTGTGGCCAGAAGGGGCCTCTGCAGCGGCCGAATCAGACAGCATTGCAGTCCGGCACTGCGGCTGCCATCCACACCATCCACACGGTCGTCGGCTGACACGCACTCCACCACTCCCAGATCATCAGGTAGCTTTTTCCATGGACGCTTTTCAATACCGAGACAATCACCTGTTTGCCGAAGACATCGCGGTCGCCGAGATCGCCCGTCGTCACGGCACGCCCAGTTATGTCTATTCCCGCGCAGCGCTCGAACACAACCTGCTGGCGTATGAAAAGGCGCTGACCGGCAGCAGACACCTGACCTGTTTCGCTGTGAAGGCCAACTCCAACCTCGCAGTGCTGAATGTGCTGGCCCGCCTGGGCGCCGGTTTCGACATCGTCTCCGGCGGCGAGCTGGAGCGCGTCCTGCAGGCAGGCGGCGACCCGGCCAAGGTGATCTTCTCGGGCCTCGGCAAGACCGAGGACGAGATCGCCCGCGCGCTGGCGCTGGGCATCCTCTGCTTCAACATCGAATCCGAGCCGGAGCTGGACCGCATCAACGCAGTGGCTGCCCGCGTAGGACGCCGCGCGCCGATTTCATTGCGCGTGAATCCGGACGTGGACGCGGGAACCCACCCCTACATCTCCACCGGTATGAAAGAGAACAAGTTTGGCATCGCCATCGACGGCGCCGTGGCCGTCTATCAGCGCGCTGCGCAGATGAGCCACATTGAAGTGGTGGGCGTGGACTGCCACATCGGCTCCCAGCTCACCACCATCGCCCCCTACCTGGATGCGGTCGACCGCGTGCTGTTGCTGGTGGACCGCCTCGCCGCACTGGGCATCGCCATTCGCCACTTCGACATGGGCGGCGGTCTGGGCGTGTGTTATCGCGATGAGCAGCCCCCGGCGCCCTCCGAACTGATCCATGCCGTGCTCGGCAAACTGGCCGGCCGCAACCTGACGCTGTGTCTGGAGCCGGGCCGCTCGATCTGCGCCAACGCCGGGCTGTTCGTGACCAAGGTGGAGTATTTAAAGCTTACCCCGCACAAGAATTTTGCTATTGTTGACGGCGCCATGAATGACCTGCTGAGGCCCGCGCTGTACGGCGCCTGGCAGAATATCGTGCCCGTGCACCGAAGTGCGGAAGGCGTGCTGACCAGCCGCAGCTATGACGTGGTCGGTCCCGTTTGCGAGTCCGCCGACTTCCTCGGCAAGGACCGCGCTCTGGCGATTGCGCAGGGCGACTTGCTGGCAGTGCGCAGTGCCGGTGCCTACGGTTTCGTGATGAGCTCGAATTACAACACCCGCAACCGCGCGGCGGAGATCATGGTGGACGGCGACACTGCCACTGTGGTGAGAAAACGCGAGACACTGGAATATCAGCTTGCATTGGAGTCGGTGCTGGCCTGAAGCCCTCTTACTGTGGGAGCGGGCCTGCCCGCGATTTCATTCGATCGCTTGCAGGCAAGCTCCCACAGGGACAGGAATAGACACGAACACTTATGCAATTACCCTTCACCAAAATGCACGGCCTCGGCAACGACTTCGTGGTGCTCGATCTGATATCGCACCCCGTCAAGCTGACTGCGCAACAGATCCGCAAGATGGCCGACCGCCATTTCGGTATCGGCTTTGACCAGATGCTGCTGATCGAGCCGCCCAGCCGCCCGGACGTGGACTTCAACTATCGCATCTACAACAACGACGGCAGCGAAGTGGAACACTGTGGCAACGGTGCCCGCTGCTTCGCCCGCTTCGTGCTGGACAAAGGCCTTACCGCCCGCAACCCCATCCGCGTGAAGACGGTGAACCGCATCCTCACGCTGCAAGTCGAGAGCGATGGACTGGTGACCGTGGACATGGGCTCGCCGGATTTCAGCCCCGCGGCATTGCCCTTCCTGTCTACACAGGCAGACAACCAGGCGCCGCTGCACCAGCGCACTGTTTTTGTGGGTGACACAGTCAGTGGCGCGCCACAGACCGTGAGCTTCCGCGTCGTCTCCGTGGGCAATCCGCACGCAGTGATCATCGTCGATGACCTCGGCTCAACGCCTGTGCAGGCCATCGGCGCGGCGCTCGGCAGCCACCCGGATTTCCCGAAAGGGGTGAACGTCGGCTTCATGCAGATTCTCGACAAGGACACCTTCAGGCTGCGCGTCTTCGAACGTGGCGCGGGCGAGACGATTGCGTGTGGCACCGGCGCCTGTGCAGCGATGGTGACGGCGCGCGCGGCGGGGCTGCTCAATGCGGAGGCGCTCGGCCACCTGACCGGCGGCGATCTGCGTCTGAGCTGGGCGGGGGGCGATAGTCCGATCATCATGCGCGGGCCGGCGACGACCGTATTCGAGGGCAGCGTGAATATCCGCGAGCTGTAATCGAGCAACCGGTAACAACATATCAACAACCTAGCAACAACACCTGAGAGCATCGACCCAGTATGACCAGCGAGACTTTCCCCCAGCAAAACACCGGCCGCGGTTCCGATCATTCTGACAAGAAGCCGCTGACGGCAGACCAGGTGGCCGCCTATCTGAAGGAAAACCCCGACTTCTTCATCAACAGAGACAGCCTGCTCGCGGAGATCACCTTGCCTCATGAGAGCGGCAAGGCCATCTCGTTGCTGGAACGGCAGGTTCGTGTACTGCGCGAGCGCAGCATCGAATCGCGCCTCACGCTGAACACACTGCTGGAAAATGCCCGCTACAACGATCAGCTCTTCAATATCACCCGCGCTCTGATCATCGCGCTGCTGATGGAAGACGAAGTCGCCCAGATCGCCAGCGCCACCGAGGCGAATCTGTGCACCCAGCCCGGCATCGATGCCTGCAGCGTCATCCTGTTCCAGGGAGATCACCTGCGCAATGTCGACCGCGTGCGCCTGGAATCGGCCGAATTCCTGCAACAGAATTTCCCCACACTGCTGCGCGACCGCCGCACGCTGTGCAGCCCCGTCGACAAGGAAACCGCGGCATTCCTGTTCCCGCATCACGGCGGCAGCAGAATCCGCTCGGCAGCCCTGTGCCCGATCGGTCGCGAGAGAATGCTGGGCGTCCTCGCCATCGGCAACAAGGCGAAGGACTATTTCAGCGAAGAGCTCGACACCATGTTTCTCGACTTCATCGGCGAAGTGCTCGAATCGATCATCATCCGCAAGATCAGCTGAGTGCGCCCATGGAATCACGACTGACTCCCTACCAGGCCGCGCCGCTGATCGACTGCACGGCCGCACTGGTATTCGCGCCGCATCCCGACGATGAGACGCTCGGCTGTGGCGGGTTGCTCGCGGCCTGCCACGTCGCAGGGATTCCCACGCACGCCATCATCGTGACCTCCGGCGACTTCGGCGAACACGGCAAGGTGGGGAGCGCGGCGCGCGAGGCGGAGACACGTGCCGCCGCCGACGTGCTTGGCATCGGCACCGTACAGTTCTGGCGCGAACCCGACCGGGGCGTGGCCTGCGACGAGCGCACCATCGCCGCCGCGCGGCAGGCGATTCTCGACACCAATGCCGACCTGATTCTCGCACCCTCTTTCCACGAGATTCACCCCGACCACCGCGCCACAGCCTGGATCGTGATCGAGGCCACCCGGCGTCTTGCTGAAGAAGGCCGCAATCTGCGCCTAGCGATGTACGAAGTCGGCGCCCCGCTGCACCGCGTCGATGTACTCGTGGACATCACCGCACACGAATCTGCCAAGCGGGCCGCCGTCGCCAAATACGTCTCGCAGCTCAGCATCCAGCCTTACGACGCCGTGATCTTTTCACTCAATCACTACCGCACCTACACCCTGCCGGCCAGCGTCAAATACGCCGAGGCTTTCTGCATTCTCGATGCCGACGTGCTCAAGGATCCCGCTCGGATTACCGAGGCAGAATTGCTGCGGCAGGAACGCCTGGGGCTGGTGACGGTGGGGATGCCAGAGTGGTTAAAGGAAGCGGGGTTAACGGGAGCGGGGTTAACGGGAGAGGGGCTAAAGGGAGCAGGCGTGAAGGAAGGCAGTCTGCTGGATCGACTCTGGCGGCGTAAAAAATGACTCAAGGCACCATGGACACATCAGGACACACCTCTTTGCAAAACTCAGCATCAACATCAGTCGACTCCTCCACGCTGCCACTGGTTTCGGTGCTGTGCCGCAGCATGAACAGACCAGAGCTCCCCGAAGCGCTGGCGTCGGTCAATCGCCAGACTTACAGCAACATCGAAATCGTGCTGGTTGACGCCAGCGGCAAAGGACTGAGTCGCCACAAGAACCTGACGCTGCGCTTGCCAATGCGGGAAGTCGCAGGGGCCGGGCAGTTGAATCGCCCAGCCGCTGCCAATCTGGCGCTGCACAGTGCGCACGGCAGCTACCTGATGTTTCTCGATGAAGACGACTGGATTGCCGAGGACCATATCAGCAGATTGGTCGAGACGCTGCAGCAACACCCTGAAATCGGCGTGGCCTACAGCAGCACGCAGAAGACCACCGCGGCGGGCCTCCCGACAGAAGACACCTTCACGGTCGACTACGATCCCGTGCGACTGCGCCGCGACAATTTCATTCCGATTCATGCAGCACTGTTCCGCAAATCACTGCTCGCCGACGGCTGCCATTTTGATGAGAGTCTGGAGGTTTTCGAGGACTGGGATTTCTGGCTGCAGCTGGCCACGCGCACGGACTTCCTGCACATCGATGCGCTGACTGCCTTCTACCGGCAGGGCGGCGCGTCGAATACAGCCTCGACAGACCCCGCGACGCGCTACCGCCCGGGGCATCCGATTGCCGAGGGGCGCGCTCAGGTTTTCGACAAGTGGCTACCGAAATGGAACGGTGCCGACCTCAACCAGTTGCTGGGCAGCCTCGACGAGTCGGCACTGATCCAGTCACTGCACAGCGACGTCAAGCGGCTCAACGCCAACGTGCAGGACGCCGACCGGGAAATCGCCCGCCTGCATGAACAACTGCGCGAACTCGATACACGCCTGAACAACGAGATTCGCGGCCTGAACCATACGATCAACAAACTGAATCAGAACATCAGCAGAAAGAACGCCGAGCTGGAGGAAACCAAGGCACAGATCGAGCATCTGACCGGGTACATCCACATGCTGCAAGGCTCGCTGTCATGGAAGGTCACCCGTCCGCTGCGCTGGTTGCGTCGCAAGATCGATGCTCTACGGCCGGCGCGTTCGCAACAATCACCGTCTGCGCAACATACCGCGCAGCACACAGCGAGCTCGGCACCATCGAGCAACGCAGCGCCTCGCGCCGTCAGTCCGATTCACGGCAACCTCGACATTCCCAGCGCCACCCAAAATGAATTCCCGGAACAAGTCACGCTGCAGGGCTGGTGTTGTTCGCCAAATGGCATCGACCGAATCGAGGCCATC
>CAIRBI010000219.1 GCA_903876785.1 uncultured Gammaproteobacteria bacterium | reverse complement strand
GTCTCGTTGCTGAGCTCTGGCAGGTTCTGGTCGAGGTAGGCGACGCGCAGGTCGCCAGCGCGCCAGAGTTCGCCGCTGTCGGGCAGAGCCTGGCCGCACAGCAGTTTCATGAAGGTGGATTTCCCGGCGCCGTTCTGGCCGAGGATGCCGATGCGTTCGCCCTTGTGAATGGTGAGGTCGACCTTATCGAGAAGGGGTCGGTCACCATAAGCAAGTGACAAGTTCGAAAGTCTGTATAACAACATAATTTGTGCTCTGTATGCCGATTCGGGTGGTGGCCATGCGCTCAGCAGGACACGCCCGTGAATACATCCCTGTAGGGCTCGATCGCGCCATCCATGGCGCTCAACGGTCCTGCAGAGCGCATGGCCGCCCCCCGAATCTACCGGAGTGCCACGTCGGGTGAAGTTAAACAAATGCAAGCCGGACGGGGTCGGAAACGGAGTGGTTGGGGTGAGCGCGCATGAAAGAGAGCAGTGCCGAGGGGTGAGGTTATGACGGACCGTGTGCCGCCAGGGATGGCGGCACCGAGCCCCCATGGATGGGTTCACGGCGTGTCCGGCATGACCTCACCCCTCGGCGCTGATCGGCATTCGAAGCACATCACCGCAAGCAGTCAGGGCCAAACCGTCCGGGTTGTATTTAGTGCCGCGCAGTATAAACTTGTCGGCAGATAGATGACAGCTGCGATGACACCGGCGCAGAACGTGACATTGCAGGCGCAGGAGACAGACCATGAGCCCGACCCCTGGCTCCAGAAAAACGGAAAAAGCGCCTGGACGAACGCTAGACCTCGCTGGTTTTCTGCGTGATCTTGTCAAGTCCGGACACATCAGTCAGGACGACTGCAACCTCCTCCTCGACAAACGCCGCGACAGCGGCGACCTCAAGAAACCCCTGCTGGTCTGGATCGCTGATCAGAATCTTGTGGACCAACTGCCCCCTAACCGCGTGCTCGACATCGAAACCCTTGCGCGCTTTCTCGCCGAGCAGGCCGGGCAAAAGTATTACCGGATCGATCCGCTCAAGATCGATGTCGCCAAAGTCACGCAGGTGATGTCCTACGCATTCACGCAGCGTCATAACATTCTTGCCGTGGACGTCGGTCCGTTGGAAGTGACCATTGCCAGTGCCGAACCCTGGGTGAATTCCTGGGAGACGGACCTGGAGCATGTACTGCAGAAGCGTATTCGCCGCGTAGTCGCCAACCCACTGGAGATCAAGCGGCTGACAACGGAATTCTACAGTCTCGCCAATTCCATCAGTCAGGCGATCAGTGGAGGCAACAAGACGGTGTCCGGGCTCAGCAATCTGGAGCAGATGCTGGAGCTTGGCAACATCAAAGACCCCGAGGCGAATGATCAGCACATCATCAGCATCGTCGACTGGCTGCTGCAGTATGCCTTCGATCAGCGCGCCAGCGACATCCACATCGAGCCACGCCGCGAAAAAGGGAATGTCAGGTTCAGAATCGACGGCGTGCTCTACACCGTCTACGCGCTGCCCATGCAGGTGATGAGTGCAGTCACCAGTCGGTTGAAGATTCTCGCGCGCATGAATGTCGCCGAGAAGCGTCGACCACAGGATGGCCGACTTAAAACCAAGAGTCCGAATGGCGATGAGATCGAGCTGCGGCTCTCGACATTGCCGACTGCCTTCGGTGAAAAACTCGTGATGCGGATCTTCGACCCCGAGGTGCTGCTGCGTCCGTTCGAGAGTCTCGGGCTGGTAGGAGATGATCTGGCACGCTGGAAGAAAATGACCGCCTACAATCACGGCATCGTCATCATCACCGGGCCCACCGGCAGCGGCAAGACGACAACTCTGTATTCCACGCTGAAGATGCTGGCGACCGATGAGGTCAATGTCTGCACCATCGAAGATCCCATCGAGATGGTGGAGCCCACCTTCAATCAGATGCAGGTGCAGGACAACATTGATCTCGATTTCGCCAGCGGCGTGAAGGCGCTGCTGCGGCAGGACCCGGATATCATCATGATCGGCGAGGTGCGCGACCTGCCCACTGCCGAGATGGCCATTCAATCCGCACTCACCGGCCACCTCGTATTTACGACGCTGCATACCAACGATGCACCCTCTGCGATCACGCGCTTGCTGGAGTTAGGCGTGGCGCCTTATCTGATCAAGGCTACGGTTATCGGTGTGGTCGCGCAGCGGCTGGTGCGTGTGCTGTGCCCGCACTGCAAGACGCGCGCGGCGATCACTGAAGAAGAGTGGAAGTTGCTGACCAGCCCGTGGAGTGTGCGCATGCCGAAGATGGTCGCCAGCAGCGTCGGTTGCCTCGAGTGTCGGCAGACTGGCTACAAAGGCAGGCAGGGACTCTACGAAGTGATGCCGATGTCAGAAGCGCTGCAGCAATGTATCGACGAGAAGACCGACCTGCAAAAGTTGCGACAGGAGGCCTTCAAGGAAGGCATGCGCAGCCTGCGGCTGAGCGGCGCGCAGAAAGTGGCGGCGGGCATTACCACGGTGTCCGAAGTGCTGCGCGTGACCCCGGATAAAATGTAAATTTTCTGCGAGTGAGACACAGGAACACGATGTTAGAGACGAATAATCTGCCAGCTGCCGTGCAAGCGATTGTGGAACGCTATTGGGAACGCCTGCTCGATGCCGAGCAGGGGGGCGCCGGGCAGGTCGGCATAGAAGAGCAAAAGCTTAGTGCCCTGGTGGCCGCCGATCCGGTCTTCGCCAGTGAATTGTGCCGCGTCTGGAGCGCCAGCGATTACGCCGCGAATCTGTGTATTCAGCAGCCGCATATGGTCGTCGCGCTGAAAAGCAGTGGCGAGCTGGAGCGCTCGCACAAGAACGACTTTGCCGAGGAACTGGCGTCGCGTCTCGAAAGCCTCGCCAGCGTCCCCGAACCGGAGCAGGACGCACAGCTCAAGCACTTGCTGCGACGCAATCACCAGCGGCAGATGCTGCGCATCATCTGGCGCGATGTCTGTGGCAAAGCAACGGTCGCGGAAATTTGCGCGGATATTTCAGCACTGGCTGATGCCGCGCTCGATCTCAGCCTGAACATTCTGCATCAGTGGTGCGCTGCCAAATGGGGGGAGCCCGTCAGCGCGTCCAGGGGAGGCGCTTCCAAACAGATTCCGCAACGCCTCGTCGTGATCGGCATGGGCAAGCTCGGCGCGCACGAGCTGAATCTGTCGTCTGACATCGATCTCATCTTTGCCTATCCCGAAGCGGGTGAGACGCTCGGCCGCGATGGCAATACCCTCGTCAATCAACAGTTCTTCATGCGACTCGGGCAGCGCTTCATCGATGTAATCGACACGGTGACCAGCGACGGCTTCGTGTTCCGCGTCGACATGCGGCTGCGTCCCTATGGCAGCGAAGGTGC
>CAIRBI010000218.1 GCA_903876785.1 uncultured Gammaproteobacteria bacterium | reverse complement strand
GGAGCCACGGCTTCACTGTCGACGACATCGACAACATCAATATCTCTTTCGAGCAATGAACCCGAGCTGCCATCAGCTATTGGCGGCACCGATCTCATTCAATACCGGGGTTAGCACCGGCAAGACATTTTCCAGTACCAGACCCTGTGCTTCCGCACGGGGATGGATGCCGTCGTCCTGCATCAGCTCCGGCCGCTGGGGAATGCCATCGATCAGGAATGGGATCAATGGCAGGTCCATATCCTCGGCGATCTCCTGGTACTGACTCGTAAATGGGCCTGTGTAGCGCGGCCCATAATTGGGGGGGATCTGAATGCCGGCAAGAATCACCTTTGCCCCGGCCGCCTCACTCAGCTCGACCATCTGCATCAGGTTCTGTTTGATACTCGCCACTGGGAGGCCGCGCAGACCGTCATTGCCGCCCAGTTCGAGAATGACAATGGCCGGTTTGAGGGTGTTCAGCGCAGCAGGCAGACGTGCCAGCCCGCCATCGGTCGTTTCACCGCTGACACTGGCATTGACGACTCGAAAGTTCGTGCCCTCCTCGGCGAGCCTCGCCGCCAGCAGTGCCACCCAGCCCTCTTCTTCATTCATGCGATAACCGGCACTCAGGCTGTCGCCGAACACCAGCAACACCGGAGTGTCGTCCTGCGCGTGCGCAGGTACCGCTGAGAGCAACAGGCCGCACAGGATAAACAGGGCACTGAACAACTGGCGTGGCAGGATATGTTTTGCGGAAATACCGGTCATGTGTCGACTTGTCAGAAACAGGTGAGTGGGCGAGCGGCCAATTTAATCGTTCCCATCGGGTTATTCAATGCTGCAACTTGCAGGCTTCCCAGCGGCAGTGACAGTGACATTCCGAGAGGGGGCAGATGAACCGGTTTGCGCTTCGCGAGCGTATTCAGGACAATCAGCAGCATGACACGGCAACAAGGCGACCAGGTAAGAATCCATGATAAGAATTGAAAATCTCGTAAAGCGCGTGACGACCAGTGAAGGTGAGCTGGTAATCCTCAAAGGTATCTCGCTCGCAGTAAAGACGGCGGAGACAGTTGCGATAGTGGGAGCCTCAGGTTCCGGCAAATCCACTCTGCTGGGTCTGATGGCTGGACTGGATTCCGCCAGTTCCGGGGATGTCATTCTCAATGGCAATCGCCTCGCGGCCCTCGACGAGGAGCAGCGCGCGGTGCTGCGTGGCCAGCTGGTTGGCTTCGTGTTTCAGTCCTTTCAGCTGCTCCCGAGCCTGACGGCGCTGGAGAATGTCATGCTGCCCATTGAGCTCAAGAACGATCGCAATGCCCGCGAGAAGGCCAACCAATTGCTGACGCGAGTCGGCTTGGGTGAGCGCTGCCATCACTACCCCAATCAGCTTTCCGGCGGCGAGCAGCAGCGCGTCGCCATTGCCCGCGCCTTCGCCTCGGAGGCGCGCATCCTCTTCGCCGATGAACCTACCGGCAACCTGGACAGCGCGACTGGCGCCAGGGTCATCGATCTGTTGTTTTCTCTCAACAAGGAATACGCCACCACCCTGGTGCTGGTTACCCATGATGAGCGCCTGGCGCGGCAGTGCCACCGCACTATCCGGCTGGTGGCGGGCGAAGTCGTGAGCGATGAAATCAATGCTGCCGCAGTTCTAGTGGCCGAAGGCAGTGTCCATGCCTAGTGTTAAAGAGAGCGTTCATGAAGTCGTGCCCGGCACGAACGAGAGTCCGCAGGCCGACGTCCGCGTCGAGCCGCTGAAGCTGGAGACGCTGCTGCGCTTGTCTCTGCGTCTGCTGTGGCGGGATTGGCAGGGTGGAGAATTGCGCCTGCTGTTGCTGGCACTGGTGATGGCTGTCACCTCGGTCACGGGCATTGCCCTGTTTACGGATCGGCTGGAGCAGGCACTGCTGGTGGAGTCCGCCAACATGCTGGCGGCGGACCGCGTCCTGAGCGGACGCTCTGCTGCTCCCGCCGAATGGTTCGATGAGGCCCGTGGTCGCGGTCTGCGCACGGCTGAGATCGTGTCGTTTGGTTCCATGGTGTTCTCGGATAACGGCAATGTGCTGGTGTCGGCCAAGGCCGTCAGCGATGCCTATCCGCTGCGCGGCCAACTGCTGGTAGCCGATCAGCCTTTTACGCGTGGAGCGCCAATTGTCGGTGGCCCTGCAGCCGGGGAAGTCTGGGTGGAGTCGCGGGTAATGCCTGCGCTCGGCGCACAGATTGGTGACACGGTGTATGTGGGTGAGGCGGCACTGCGTGTGACGCGCATCATCGTGCAGGAACCGGACCGCCAGCAGGGCGGCATGATGGACAATGCCGGTCCGCGGCTGATGCTCAATCTCGCCGATGTACCCTCTACCCAAGTAATCCAGGTCGGCAGCCGGGTAAGCTATCGCTATCTGTTCGCCGGCGAAGAGACGGCACTGGAGGACTACGGTCTCTGGCTCGACGAGCGCACCGCTGGGGAGTTCCGCTTGCGCGACGTGCGCGACGAAAGCGCCGAAGTGGCCGACGCCCTTAACAAGGCCGAGAGCTTTCTGTTGCTCGGCAGCCTGTTTGCGGTGCTGCTCGCTGGCGTGGCGATTGCGCTGACTGCCCGGCGCTACAGTGAACGGCATTTCGACTACGTGGCCATTCTCAAGACGCTCGGTTGCACGTCGTCCCAGATCATGTCGATCTATATCAGTATTCAGGTAGTGCTGGGCGTGATCGCCATCGTGGTCGGCTCGGTGCTGGGCTGGGCAATTCATGCGCTTATCCTGCAGGCGCTTGCCTCGGTGATTCCGATTGCCTTGCCGCCAGCCGGTGTCACTCCCTACATCATCGGCTCGACGACGGCGATCATCTGCCTGCTTTCCTTCGCACTGCCGCCACTGCTGGCTCTGCACAAGACGTCGCCGTTGCGCGTGCTGCGCAAGGATCTCGATGACAACAGCCTGAGCGCGCGCCTGCCTTATGGGATCGGGCTGGCCGGCTCGCTGGTGCTGATGCTCTGGTACAGCCAGGACGTGCTGCTGACCAGCATCATCGTGCTGGCGGTAGCGGGGGTGGTACTAGTGCTGTCGGGAATTTCCTGGCTGCTGCTGCATTCCAGCAACAGCGTCGGCATGAAGGCGGGCAGTGCCTGGAAGCTTGCCATGTCGGCCACCAAGCGTCGTCGCAAGCAGAACATCCTGCAGGTGCTGGTGTTCTCGCTGACGATCATGTCGCTGTTGATCCTGACGCTGTTGCGCACGGATCTGATCGCTGACTGGCAGGCGCAGTTGCCTGAAAATACGCCCAATCACTTTCTGATGAACGTGACCGAGCCCCAGGTGGCGGGCATCGAGTCGTTTTTCAGGGAGAATGGCGTCGAACCGAACCAGTTCTTCCCGATGATGAGCGCAGGAATCACGCGCATCAACGGGGAAGAGCCAAATCTAAGCTGGGGCGACGATGAAGAGCAGAGCAATGTCACCGAACGCAGTGCCGACTCCGGCCGCGCGGATCAGGATTTTGCGGCTGGCGATGGTGACGCTGCTACTGACGGCGCTGCTGCGGCGGATGGAACAGACGCGGCAGACGGTGAGCGTCAGGGCGGGCCGCGGCGCGTGAGCAACCGCCAGATCACCTGGACAAGTCAACTGCCGAAGGACAACCAGGTGGTGGAGGGGGAGTGGTGGAGTGAAAATCCACAGCCCGGCTTTGTTTCATTGGAACAGGATTACGCGGAGCGCCTCGGCGCAGCACTCGGCGATATCATTGAGTTCGATGTCGGTCAGGGACGCTTGATTGAGGCGCGAATACAAAGCCTGCGCACTGTACGCTGGGACAACATGCAGCCGAACTTCTTTGTGATCTTCTCACCGGGCACGCTGGAAGGTCTCGGAGGCACCTATCTGTCTACCGCGTTGATGGAGCAGGAACAGAAGGCGCTGATCAACGGTTTGCTGGCGTTGTTCCCGACCATCGTAGTCCTTGAGATTGATGCCCTGATCGAACAGATTCAGACCATCATCGCGCAGGTGACCTCGGCCATCGAGCTGATTGCCTTCCTGGTACTGGCGTGCGGGGCGCTGGTGATGCTGGCCTGCGTGACGGCGACGTTGGATGAGCGCTTTCGTGAGAACGCCATCCTGCGTACACTTGGCGCCGGCCGCAAGCTGATCCTGAGCAGCCTGTTCATCGAGTTTGCCACGATTGGTCTGGTGGCTGGCGTCATTGCGACGGTCGGGGCGGAGGCAAGCCTTTACTACCTGCAGACGCGGGTGTTCCAGCAGGAATTTGC
>CAIRBI010000217.1 GCA_903876785.1 uncultured Gammaproteobacteria bacterium | reverse complement strand
CTCACCGAGGGCCACCGCTTCTGCATAGGGACGACAACCCTGATGGCCGCACTGGCCGCACTGGGTCTGAGGCAACAGGTCGTTGATGAGCTCGACCAGCGCAAGTTTACTTGCCGCCGTACTGTTGACGGCAGCGGCGTCAGTCATGTTGTCAGCAGATTCAGCCAATTGCAGGAGTTTCCGTGGAGACGTTGAAGTGGTGCGATTCTAGCACAGCGGCTCTGGCCAAAGCCCTTGATCAAGGCCGCGTGATGAAGTCGAGCAACGAGGTGAGGAGGGCGGCCATCTGCCGATAAGTCTCGACAGGCTCTGCGCGTATTTCCTCGGGCGTCTGTACATACGCACTGCCCTGCGCGGTCGCCAATTCCTCGCGGCAGTGAGTGAGCAGGGCCTCGGCGTCGGCTGGTGTGGTTTCAAGATGGCACTGCAAGCCGATCACCCGGCTGCCATATTGAAACGCCTGCAGGGCGCAGGCGGCACTGCCCGCCAGTCGTGTTGCACCATCTGGCAGCGTGAAGGTTTCGCCATGCCAGTGGAAGGCGCGGGTAGTTTCGGGCAGCTGGAACAGCGTTTTCTCGTTACCACCACCTGCACTCGGGGGCCGGGCGACGATGTCGAACCAGCCAATCTCCTTCTGCAGCCCTGGATAGACGCGTGCGCCGAGCGCGCTGGCAATCAGTTGTGCTCCCAGGCAAGTGCCAAGCACCGCCTTTCGCGCCGCGATCGCCTCGGCAATGAAGCGCTTTTCGTCGCGCAGCCAGGGCAGTGCGGCTTCGTCGTTCACGCTCATCGGGCCGCCCATGATGATGAGAAGATCGACGTCGTTCAGCGCGGGCAGAGCATCGTGTTCGTAGAAGCGTGTCGTGGTGACATGGGCCTGGCGGGCATGCAGCCAAAGGTCGATGCTGCCCGGGCCTTCAAACGAGACGTGTTGAAAAATATGCACTTTCATGGACTGGTGCGTGCCAGAACGCTGCGGCGGCGCCCGTAGAACCAGTACACGCCGATGCCGATCAATGCCCAGCCGATGAACAGCTGAATGGTATACGCGCCCAGACTCAGGAACAGCAAGGCGCACCCGGAGACAGCCAGTGGCCCGACAATCCAGATCAGCGGTGTGCGGAACGGACGGCGGCGCCCGGGCTCGCGACGGCGCAGCACCATGACTCCCACTCCGACCATGAAGAACGCGAACAGAGTTCCCGAGTTGGTGAGATCGGCGAGCATGCCGACTGGAAACGTTGCGGCGAAGAATGACACGGCGACGCCGGTGACCATCGTGACCACATGCGGTGTGTGCAGCCGCGGGTGCACGCGGGAGAGCACTTCCGGCAGCAGGCCATCGCGGGACATGGTGAAGAGGATGCGGGTCTGACCATACATCATCATCAGAATCACGGAGGGCAGGGCGACCACGGCAGCGGCAGCCACCCAGTTGCCCATGGTGCCATAGCCCAGTTCACGCAGGATGAAGGCTAGGGGTTCGCGGGACTGCGAGAGCACGCCGCCGGGCTGGGCGCCCACCGCGCCTACCGCGGTGTAAGCAACAAGCAGATAGAACACAGTGCACACCCCCAGTGAGGCGATCAGTCCAATGGGGATGTTGCGATCAGGGTTCTTGGTCTCCTCGGCCGCCGTGGACACTGCGTCGAAACCGATGAAGGCGAAGAAGATCGAAGCTGCCGCACCGAGGACTCCGATGCCGGAGAGGGGCGTGCCCCAGCCGTTGGGCATCATCGGCACGAAGTTTTCCATGTCCACGGCTGGCATCGCCAGCACGATGAAAGCCGTCAGTGCGGTGATCTTCACGATCACCAGAATGGTGGTCAGATGTGCGCTGGCGGTGGTGCCGATCAGCAGCATGGAGGTGACGAACAGGGCAATCAGGAAGGCCAGCAGATTGAACCCGCCGGAGGCCTCGGTGCCGTTGGCGAGCGTGACGGTGTCGGCAGGGCCGGCTGTGAGCGCGAGTGGCAGGCCCCAGCCGTTGGCTTCGAGGAAGCCGTTGATGTAGCCCGCCCAGCCAACCGAGACTGCCCCGGCCGCTACTGCGTATTCGAGGATGAGAGCCCAGCCGACCATCCATGCCACCCACTCGCCCAGCACCGCGTAAGAGTAAGTGTAGGCAGAGCCGGACACCGGTACCATGGAGGCGATCTCGGCATAGACCAGCGCGGTCAGAAAGCAGACTATGCCAGCGATGATGAAGGAGAAGAGCATGCCCGGGCCGGCCTTTTCCGCCGCGATTGAGGTCAGCACGAAGATACCCGTGCCGATCACCGCGCCGATCCCCAGCATGGTCAGATCAAAGGCTCCCAGTGAACGCTTGAGCGAACGCTTCTCCGCCGCCGCCATGATCTCGTCCAACGGTTTGACTCGCCAACCCATAGTGTTCTCCTTCGAATCGTTATTGTTGTTGCTGCCACGGCTTTTGCCGGATTAAAACACGGCTGCCACCGGGAAATCACGCGATCTATAGTCTGGAGTAGATCAGGCGGGGTGCCAGAGCTGAATTGCCCACCCGCATGGGTTATTATCTGCGCCCTTGAGACTGCGGCCTTAGCTGGCTATGGCAGTCCGTGACCAGATAATCGAGATAATGGTGAGCAGAATGAAGAAATGGCAATGCATGGTATGTGAGTTTGTCTACGACGAGGCCCTCGGCGACCCTGATGGCGGTATTGCTCCCGGCACCCGCTGGGAAGACGTCCCCGCAGACTGGTGCTGTCCGGTGTGCGGCGTCGGCAAAGAAGACTTCGAGATGAGAGAAATCTAACGACGACCACAATCACAACCAAACCCAAACAAAACCCTGTGGGAGCGGGCCCGCCCGCGATAGATTTCCGCGATTGATTTTCGCGATGGAACGTCGCGATCAGGTCTGTCAAAGATCAATCGCGGGCAGGCCCGCTCCCACAGGGGCAGCGTTCAAAGGAATTAGCACACGTGTCATCACAATCCCTCAATCTCGCCCGCAAGCCGCGCCGCATCCTTGTCACCAGCGCGCTGCCCTACGCCAATGGCCCCATCCACCTGGGCCACATCATGGAAGTAGTGCAGACCGACATCTGGGTACGCTTCCAGCAACTGCGCGGCGAAGACTGCGTGTACGTCTGTGCGGACGACACTCACGGCACGGCAATCATGCTGCGCGCCGAGAGCGAGGGCATCACGCCGGAGGCCTTGATCGCGCGCGTGCAGGCGGAGCACGAGCGTGACTACGCGGGTTTCAACATCGGCTTTGATCACTATCACTCCACCCATTCGCCCGAGAACAAGACTCTGGCGCAGGCGCTGTATCTCAAGCTGAAGGCGAACGGCCATATCAGCCGCCGCAGCATCAGCCAGCTCTTCGACCCGGAGAAAAACCTGTTCCTGGCCGACCGCTTCATCAAGGGCACCTGCCCGAAATGCAAGACGCCGGATCAATACGGCGACAACTGCGAAGCATGCAACGCCACCTACAGCCCGGCCGACCTGATCGACCCGCGCTCCACACTCTCCGGCGCCACGCCCGTGCTGCGGGATTCAGAACATTTCTTCTTCACGCTGCCCGTGTTCACCGACATGCTGAAGACGTGGACCCGCAGTGGCACGCTGCAGGAGCAGGTGGCCAACAAACTGAGCGAGTGGCTGGAAGGCGGGCTGCAGGAGTGGGACATCAGCCGCGACGCGCCATATTTCGGCTTCGAGATTCCCGGCGAGCCCGGCAAATATTTTTACGTCTGGCTGGACGCCCCGGTTGGCTACATGGCCAGCTTCGAGGCCTTCTGCCAGCGCAGTGGCTACAACTTCGACGACTACTGGAAGCCCGGCAACGACACCGAGCTGTACCACTTCATCGGCAAGGACATCGTCAATTTCCACACCCTGTTCTGGCCGGCCATGCTCAGCAGCGTCGGCTTCCGCACGCCGACCGGCGTGTTCGTGCACGGCTTCGTCACCATCAACGGCCAGAAGATGTCCAAGTCCCGTGGCACCTTCATCAACGCGCGTGACTACCTCGACCACCTCGACCCGGAGTATCTGCGTTACTACTACGCCGCCAAGCTCTCGGCAGCAGTGGATGACCTCGACCTCAACCTCGATGACTTCGTGGCGCGGGTGAATTCCGATCTGGTCGGCAAGGTCGTCAACATCGCCAGCCGCTGCGCGGGCTTCATCACCAAAGGCTTCGACGGCATGCTCTCCGCCACCTGCAGCGAACCCGAGCTGGTCGCCGAATTCCAGGCCGCCAAGGACGAGATCGCTGCGCACTACGAGGCACGCGAATTCAGCAAGGCGCTGCGCCAGATCATGACGCTGGCCGACAAGGCCAACCAATACATCGCCGACAAGGCGCCGTGGACACTGGCCAAGACCGACAAGCAATCCCCCGAGGTGCAGGCCATCTGCAGCACAGGCCTGAATCTGTTCCGCCTGCTCATCGCCTACCTGAAGCCAGTGCTCCCCACCATGGCCCAGAATGTCGAGCGCTTCCTCGCCATCGACCCGCTGCGCTTCGACAGCGTCGACACCCTGCTGCTCGGCCACCGCATCGGCACCTTCGAGCCCCTGATCACCCGCGTCGACCCGGCCAGGATCGGAGCCATGATGGCCGCAGTTGCGGCCTCTGTTTCTGCTTCTTCCGCTTCTGATGTGGGAGCGGGCCTGCCCGCGATAGCTAGCCTGCCGGCGACAGCTACCCCTCTATCCACCGACCCCATCGCCCCCGAAATCGACTACGCCGCCTTCGCCAAAGTCGACCTGCGCATCGCCCGCATCGTCAACGCCGAGCATGTCGAAGGCGCCGAGAAGCTCCTGAAACTCTCTCTAGACCTGGGCCTGGACGCCGACGGCAAACCCGAACTGCGCACCGTCTTCTCCGGCATCAAGTCCGCCTACCACCCCGAAACACTGGTCGGCCGCCTCACCGTCATGGTCGCCAACCTTGCCCCGCGCAAGATGAAGTTCGGCATGTCTGAAGGCATGGTCCTGGCCGCAGGGCCTGGCGGCAAAGACATCTGGTTACTGGAGCCCGACAGCGGTGCTCAGCCGGGTATGCGGGTGGTCTAAACACACGCCTCTCTATCAGGACCACGGAGGAGACAGAACATGACAGCCGCGACCCGTTTGCTACTGACTGTTCTGTTTCTCTCCAGCCCTTCACTTTTTCTGCACGCCCAAGACGCAGCCGCTGTGCTGCGCACTCCCATTACCCCCATCACTCCTAACACCGTACATCCGGCCGTCGCGCTGGAGCAGCGCATCATTGGCCACATCGATGCCCTCGGCATTACCGGTGAGCAGGAGCCGCCGTTTCGTGTCGCCATGCAGCAGGTTGTTGAGCTAGAAGTGGAAGTCGGCAGCTCGGTCACCACAGAAGAATTGTTGAATCGGATTGTGGCGATTGTCGCGAAGGTGCTGTACCCGACGCAGGTGGATGGGTTTCGGGAGAGGGAGCTGGAGCGGATGATGGGGATGCGGGGTTAGACTCTGGCTGAGATTAGGGGATGGCGTGCAGGCGGAGAATGTCGGATGGGTGTGTGGATTCAGGCTATATGGTAGGGCGCCATATCATGCATTACTTCATACATTTATTGAGTTTTTGGACGGCTTTGGACGTTGCTGGAAGAGTGATTGGTGCCCCGGGCAGGCTGTGAATAGATAAGGCAATGGATTGATTTACATGGGGAATGGTGGATTCAATCTTTTTTTGTACCCCTAAAAGTACCCCCAAAAAAGATTGGTTGCAGGGTTCAAGGTCTAGTGGGAGGAGATTCGATCCTTTCGAGTTGGAGTGTAACGGGCAAAGAAGTAAGGTGCTACTGCAGGTAGATAATTTATTGTGGACAGAATTTGCTTGATCAACGAGATAGCGGAGGGGCTTGTCCTCGATCTTAATGGCATTCATGGCATCCGCCACTGGGCTAGAGTACGCAGGCATGTCAAAAAGCTCTGCTAAGCAGTTCGACACCACAGTGATGGGTTCGTCAGCGAAGATCGCACGACTCAATGCTGCTGGGATGCTGATCGTATGGACCTGGGCCGTGTTGGGCACGTAACAGTTCCATTCTGTTTATCTGAATTCGCACATGGCTACATCAGTGAGGCGTATGCGTGGAGTCG
>CAIRBI010000216.1 GCA_903876785.1 uncultured Gammaproteobacteria bacterium | reverse complement strand
CTCCCCGGTGTCTTCATCGAGAGTGACCGCATGGCCCACGCGCGCCACAAGGGTCAGTACCAGCAGACTCAGCCACAGAAGTTGGCGAGCGAGTGTCGAAATTTGACGATGAGAACGAGCCATGATGGTGGTCTTTCCGGGTTGGCTCCGCAGGCTTGCCGGTGGCCGGGACAGGATGCACGCCAGCCGAAGAAACAGGCACGCCGCGCGTATGAACGAATTGGATCATATAAGGTTTGATTTGCCCGTTCAATCACCGAGATCCGCGACACCCTGCAAGGGTCACCGCCCCGTCTGGAAATCTGCGCCTTGTCGCGGGCCCTTTTTCACCCCTCCTGGCCAGCAATTGGCAAACCCTCCATAATCCGTGCCTCGCATAAAAACACTTAAGAGCACCACGAAGAATTCTGTATGCACACCGATGCTCGCCGCACGGCGCAGAACGTGAGTATAATGCCGCGAAACAATAATCGAGGTCTGTCATGAACCACATCCCTGCTCTCGCTCGCATACTCTCTAACACGCTCTCTAGCACAATCACTCGCTCACTCAGTCGCACCTTCTCGCGCCGCCACGGTGGCACGTTGTCTGTCCTGCTGCTGGGCCTGTGTATCGCCCTTCTCAGCACTACCTCTTACTCTCAGAACATGGGCAACAATTTGCGCGGCAGACTCTCGCCAATGCCTCGCACGGCACAGACTGTCACCACCATCACAGGTGAGGGTGAGGTGCGGGCGGAACTGAGCGGCAACATGCTGACCATCAGCGGCGAATTCGCTGGCCTGAGCTCTGCTGCCACTACTGTGCACATTCACCAGGGTCCCAAAGCCCAGCCCGGTCCCGTGGTGCTGACGATCGATGCCACACGTGCCACGAGCGGCACCATCAGCGGCGCACTGACCCTGACACCGGAGTTGATCGCTGCGCTGCATGCAGAAAGCCTGTATGTGCAGATTCACAGTGAAACCAATCCGACGGGAGAGATTCGCGGCTGGCTCATGCACTAAGCGCTGACACCAATCCTTTTCAACAAACACGGCAATAAACAACAAGAACAGAGGCATCCCATGATCTTCTCTCGACCAAACCGATTGCAGGGACAACTCGGCACTGCTCTACTCAGCGTGCTGCTCGCCGGCTACGCTGGCCAGGCAAGTGCTCAGGCAGGCGCAGCGACCGGCGCTTTCACAGCGCAACAAGCCAGTGCGGGAGCGGCTCTGTTTCAGAGCACCTGTGCGGCCTGTCATGGCGCACAGTTGCAGGGAACCCCGACGGCACCGCTGCTGGCCGGTACGCCATTCCTCGCACGCTGGGGCACCCGCGCGGCGGGCGATCTGTTCCGTCAGGTAAAGTCCTCCATGCCTCCCGGTGGTACGACACAATTGTCGGATGAGACGGTCGGCAACATCGTGGCTTACATCATGCAGGTGAACGGCGCGACAGCCGGTACCGTGGCGCTGAGTGCCAATACCACGGCGCAGGTCGGCAGCGGCATTCAAGCGGCAGCAGCCGGAGGGGCACAACAGCGCCCCGCTGAAGCACCTGAGCCAATCGGTGTCACGGTGGCAGGTACCGTGGAAAACTTCGTTCCGCTCACCGACGAGATGATGCGCAATCCCGACCCCTCGGATTGGCTGATGATGCGCGGCAACTATCAGGCCTGGAGCTTCAGCGAACTGGATCAGATCAACCGTCGCAATGTCGGAGACCTGAAGCTGGAATGGGTGTGGAACATGCACGAAGGGGCTTCCGAGCCCGCGCCGATCGTCTATGACGGCATAATGTATCTGATCAATACCAGCAACATCATTCAGGCTCTCAATGCCGCCACTGGCGAGTTGATCTGGGAGCACCGTGCAGGCCCCGCCACCCGCGAGGACATGCGCAACATCGCCATCTATGACAACAAGATCATTCACGCCACCACAGACGCACGCCTGCTGGCACTGGATGCCCGCACCGGTGAGAAAATCTGGGAAACAGTCGTCGCTGACAACAGCAAAGGGTTCGCGAATTCGAGCGGCCCGATTGTGGCCGATGGCAAGATCATTCTAGGGATGGCGGGCTGTGCGACCTACATCGAAGAACAGTGCTTCATGACCGCACACGACGTGAACACTGGCGAGCGACTCTGGGAATTCACGCCTGTCGCGCACTCCGAATATCCGGGCGGCGACACTTGGGGCGGACTGGACAATCTCTACCGCAAAGGCGGCGAGACCTGGATCACCGGCAGCTATGACCCGGATTTGAAACTGACCTACTGGGGTACTGCGCAGGCCAAACCCTGGGTACCCGTGAGCCGTCACATGTCCATTCACGACGCGGGGCTCTACACGAACTCCACCATCGCGCTGAACGTGGATAACGGCGAGCTGAACTGGCACTTCCAGCACGTGCCCGGTGAGGCGCTGGACCTGGATGAGGTGTTCGAGCGCATCCTGATCGACATCGATGGCCGCAAGACCGTGTTCTCCCTCGGCAAGTACGGCATTCTGTGGAAGAACGACCGTGTCAGCGGCGAATTCATCGGCCTCACTGAGACGATGTTCCAGAACTCCTTCAGCAACATCGACTACGCGACGGGCGCCGTCACCTACCGTGACGACATAATCAACGCGCAAATCGATCAGTGGACATCGTCTTGCCCAAGCAGCGCGGGCGGCAAGGACTGGCATTCCATGAGTTATCACGAGCCGAGTGGCGTGCTGATTGCGCCGTTGAGCCAGACCTGTCTGGAGAATGCGGCGCGTGCGGTTGAACTCGTCCCAGGCTCCGGCGGCACTGCAGCCAGCCGACGCTTCTTCGAGATGCCCGGCACCGATGGCAATGTCGGCAAGCTGGCGGCCTACGATGTCCGTACTCTGGAAGAGAAGTGGAGCTATGAACAACGCGCCTCTTTCCTGACAGGCGTGCTTTCGACCGCGGGCGATATCCTGTTCGTCGGTGACCTGGACCGTCGCTTCCGTGCCTTCGATGTGGAAACCGGTGAGATTCTGTGGGAAACCCGTCTGGGCACCTCCGTGCAGGGCCATCCGCTGACTTTCGCAATCGACGGCAAGCAATACATCGCCGTCACTGCGGCCGTTGGCGGCACCAGCCCGCGTCAGGTTCCGGCGATCGTAACTCCGGAAATACGCCACCCTGCCAGCGGCAATGCCGTGTACGTCTTCAGCCTCGACAACTGATTGAAACACCCTGTGGGAGCGGGCCTGCCCGCGATGAAATTTGGGGTCAGAGTAAAATTTGGGGTCAGGGAAATTTGGGGTCAGAGTAAAAATGCAGT
>CAIRBI010000215.1 GCA_903876785.1 uncultured Gammaproteobacteria bacterium | reverse complement strand
CGCAGTTCCAGAAGCTGGAGCGCACGCCCGGGCCGCGCACGCCGGTGATGGCCGAGATCGCGCTGATCTCGTCCCATGCGCCGTGGACGCCGGTGCCGCAGCTGATCGACTGGAGCGCGGTGCGGGATGGCTCGGAGTTCAACGAGCAGGCGACGTCGGATGATCCGCCCGAGGTGGTGTGGCAGGATCGGCAGAGGGTGCTGGAGCATTATCGCGGGACGGTGGACTACGTGGTGCAGACGCTGGTGTCCTTCGCTACGACCTTTGGCGACGAGAATCTGGTGATGCTGATTTTGGGCGATCATCAACCGATGCCCTATGTCACCGACGAGACGGAGAATCGCGACGTGCTGGTGCATCTGATCGCGAAAGATCCCAAGGTGCTGGAGGCTGTGGCGGACTGGCAGTGGACCGATGGCATGTTGCCGGCGGACGATGCCCCGGTGTGGCGCATGGACGAGGTGCGCGACAAATTCATCGAGGCGTTTTCAGCGCCGCGCTGAAGATCGCGCTGTGTGGTATGCCGGCAAACCCCGACCTCAATACTCCGGTGGATAGGGTTCGGCACGACGCGATGGAGCGTGGTGGGGTTCGACTTCGGGTGACTCTGGGGGATCGAGTTTGCCTTCCCACTTTGCGATCACTGCGGTGGCAATCGCGTTGCCCACCACATTGGTTCCCGAGCGACCCATGTCGAGAAACTGGTCCACAGCCAGGATCAGCACCAGCCCCGCTTCCGGTATACCAAACTGGCCCATTACCGCAGAAATCACTACCAGGCTGGCACGCGGCACACCGGCCATGCCTTTGGAGGTGATCATCAGGATCAGCAACATGGTGACCTGATCCGCGAGGCTCAGGTCGATGCCATAGAGCTGGGCAATGAACACCGCCGCGAAGGTCATGTACATCATGGACCCATCCAGGTTGAACGAGTAACCCAAGGGTAGGACAAAACTGGCGATTCGCGGTGGCACGCCAAAGCGGTCCAGCGCTTCCAGGGTGCGGGGATAGGCCGCTTCAGACGAAGCCGTGGAGAAGGCCAGCAGGATCGGCTCGCGTATGTAGCGGAGCAGACTTGCTCCGCGCCGCCCCAGGACAGCGATGGCTGAGCCGAACAGAATCAACCACAGGCAGGCAAGTCCGAAATAGAAGCTGCCGATGAATTTGCCGAAGGTCACCAGGATGCCGAGTCCGTTCACTGTCACAGCGCTGGCAATTGCCGCAAACACGGCAAATGGTGCTGCCCGCATGACATAGTCGGTGATCTGGAGCATCGCCGCCGACAGTGATTCTACTGTGGAGACAATGGGTTTGGCCTTGTCCCCGATGGCAGTAAGCGCCACCCCGAAGAAAATCGAGAAAATGACGATGGGGAGAATCTCATTGGCGGCCATGGCCGCGACAATGGAGGTCGGCACCAGATGGGTAATGAATTGGTGGAGATTGAATCCCTGGGTATCCAGCCCCAGCGTGGCGTCGGATGGCGGGAGAGGCAACGCTATGGCACCCGAGCCCGGAGCAAGAAAGTTGACGAGGACAAGCCCCAGGGTCAGCGACACCAGGGATGCGCCGACAAACCAGGTCATGGTCCGCAGCCCTACGCGACCCAGCGCGGCGGTATCCCCCATATGGGCAATGCCGGTGACGAGAGTGGCAAAGACCAGAGGCGCGATGATCATCTTGATCAGGCGGAGAAACAGGTCGGTGATAATCGCGAAATAACTGGCAATCTCAGCAAGTCGCGCCGCGTCGCTGATCGTGGCGTGCAAAACCGCACCGATCACTATGCCCAGCACCATACCGATCAAAATGTAGAGCGTCAGACGTTTTGCCATTATCTTTCCTGAACTTTTCTAATAGTGTGGTGGGTAGTGCAGTAAGTAGCTATGCCGCGCACATGGAACATTCTGACACTATACGGTTTAAGGCTGTTCTTTGGAAACCTCTGAAAATGCCCCCGGTGTTGCGCCCGTTCCCGGCAGCGCGAGGACGTCGTTGTGGCCGACGGTGCAGGTCCCGGTACTGGCATGTGCCAGGCGGAAGTCCTTCCACTCTTGCAGGGCATCGGGGTTCAGGCCATAGCCTTGCGCCACAGCGTTGGCGATGCCGGGAATCAGCTCTTTCACCATTGCCACATCGGCCGGGCCAAGCGTCCACGGGCTGTCGGCAACCCATACGGTGTAGCCGGCTCGGGACAGCGCCATCTGCAGATAGTCCCCCGCGTCCGGGCCGAGCGCGAGCCCCAATCCCTTGTTCTTGCGCTGATCCTGATTGAAGGCCGCCAGCACGTGCCCGTCGAGCGGATGCACTGGCGTCCACGTGGTGATGCCGTCGTAGTTGAGTGCGGCGTAGAGTCCCGCCCCGTGCTGCACGAGGCGAGCGGTCAGCGCATCGACCACGGACAGCGATACCAGATCGAACAGCGCGGATGCGGTCACCAGACGTGCGCCCGCCAGCGGCAGCGTGGTGAGGTCGAGCAGGTCGGCCTCGTAATCTTCGACGACGTGCGTTTTGCCATGGCGGCGCAGGGCTTCATTTAGCAGGGCGGGGTCGTGGTCGACGAGGCGCCAGACGAGATCACGAGTTGGGCTCCCGGGAATATCGCGAGCGGGGCTCGCTCCCACAGGGGACAGGGCGCGCAGTGTGGAGCCTGTGCCGGAGCCGAGGTCGACGATGATCGGCATGACAGCCTCATCTGCTGTCAGCCAGCTCAGTGCCTGTGCTGCCATTGCCTTGTCGCGCGCAGCGTTGTCGGCACCCTCCCGCAGGTCCAGCCATGCCACCGAAAATCCACTCATGCGTTTTTTACTCCTGTTCCTGCGAGGTCATTGCTGCGAAGACTGCTGCGAAGCTGTTCGAATTCGATTGATCAAGATGGCGACGATGCGCGCCGTATCTGTCCACGTCGGCAAGCGGGCTGCGGCCTGCTGTGCGCCGAGCTGCAAAGACTGGCGCAGGGCTGGTTCGGTCAGCAAGCGGCGCAGCGCTTCTGCCAAAGCCTGAGTATCGCCCGGCGGCACCAGAATGCCTGCTGACTCCGGCACCACGTCGGGGACTGCCCCGGCCCGCGCCGCTACCACTGGCAGACCGTGCGCCAGCGCCTCTGCGAAGGCCATGCCGTAGCCCTCGAACAGCGACGGCAGCACGAACAGGTCGGCGCCATCGTACGCGGGACTCAGCTCGGCCATGCTGCCGAGGAAAAGTATGCGCTGTTCGAGTCCGTGTGCGTTGACCTTCTCGCGCAATGCCGCCGCCCAGGCCGGATCGAACTCCATGCCGCCGACGAAGTGAGCGCTCCAAGGCAATTCACTGATTTGTGCCAGCGCCTCGATCAGCACGTCGTGCGCCTTGCGCGGCGTCAGTGTCGCGACGGTGAGCAGTACCGGCGGATTGCCCGCGCACGCCGCGAAGCGTTGCCGGTCAGTGCCGGGCAACGCCACGGTGATTTTTGACTCAGAGATCGAAAATTGTCGGGTCAGCAGATGCGCCGTGGGCGCGCTGGTGACCAGCACGGCGCGTGCGGCGTGCAGCGCGCGTTGCTCGGAGAGCTGCAGAAGCTGCGCCTGCTCTGTGGACAAGCCTGCCTCCAGCGCGAGTGGATGGTGGCAGAGGGCGATGATCTGCAGCCGTGCGCCATGACGTTGCGCTATGTCGTCCATCACACCAAACGCCAGCCCGTCGGCGACCACGATGGCGCCGTCCGGCAGTGCGGCGAAGCGTGACTCGGCATCCGCCAGGGCCGCTGCATCGGGTGCGGGAAAAGTCCCCGACAGCGGCATGTGCGCGACACTCAGGCCGAGCGCCTGCAGGCCGGCTATCAGGCGACGATCATAACCGTAGCCTCCGGTCAAAGTTTGCAGGTTGCCAGGAATGGCAAAGGTGAGGTCGGGAGTCACAATGTTTCCTGGGGAGTCCGAAAGCGGAGTCCGTAGCGGTTGCGGGTGGCCATTGTATGCAAAGCGTCGGCGTAAACATACCCGGGCCGCAGCTTGCCTATTATCGGTCTGCGCCGTAACATTCCCCGCCATGTCAAAACCTACTGTCACACGAATGACTTGTGCTCGAATCCCCACTGAATTTGGGGATTTCCAGCTTTGCTATTACACCAACACTGTCGACAAGAAGGAGCACCTGGCTTTCTGTATGGGAGATTTGGCACAGTCCGAGAATGTGCTGGTGCGCATTCACTCCGAGTGCTTCACCGGAGACGTAATGGGCTCGCAGCGCTGCGATTGCGGCGAACAGTTGCACCGCTCCATGGCGATGGTGGCCAGCGAGGGGTTGGGCGTCATTGTCTATCTGCGTCAGGAAGGACGCGGGATAGGTCTGTTGCAGAAACTGCATGCCTACAATCTGCAGGATCAAGGCTACGACACAGTGGATGCAAACCTGTTGCTGGGGCACAAAGCCGACGAGCGTGAATACTCGCTGGCGGCGCGCATTCTCGACGATCTCGAGGTCAAATCAGTGCGCCTGATGACCAACAATCCGCTGAAGATTGAAGCACTGCAGGCCGAAGGCATCCGGGTGACTGCACGCGTGTCGCTGGAAGGTGCCGTGAATCCCGAAAACGAACAGTACCTGCTGACCAAGGCTCGCCGCATGGATCATCTGCTGGCGCCCAGACCTGGCTATTCCGCGCCCGTTTCCGAAAAAAAAGTCAGTGAACCTCATGCACCTCAACCAGCAAATTGAGCGCTGGCTGACGGCGAGCCGGGAGAGCTTTTTTCAGCACGAGCGGCCATTTGTCACACTCAGTTATGCGCAGGGCTGGGACGGCAGCATCACACTGCGAACCGGTCAGCCGCTCGCACTGAGCGGCGAAGAATCCACACGTCTGACCCATCACCTGCGCAGCCAGCATGACGGCATTCTGGTGGGTATAGGCACGGTGCTCTCGGATGATCCGCAGCTCAATGTGCGGCAGTGGTCCGGCCCGACGCCTCCCGGCCCCAATCCACAACCCATCGTGCTCGACAGTCAGCTGCGAATTCCTGCGGCGGCACGGCTGTGCCATCTCGCCGACAAGCGTTGCTGGGTGCTCACCAGCCGCAGTGCTGCAGAGCTGGTCGATTCATCGCTGGAGATCATTACCCTGCCCGGCGATGCCGAAGGGCGTGTGTGTCTGCATGAGGCGCTGCGTGAGCTGCGCAATCGGGGCATTCGCAGCCTGATGGTGGAAGGCGGGGCGAATGTCATCACCGCTTTCCTGCGCGAGCGGCTGGTCGATGCACTGGTGCTGACCGTGGCGCCGACACTGGTGGGCGGTTACAAGGCCGTCGGCGATCTGGGCATCGCCGTGAAGGCGCAGTTGCCGAAGATCGCGCCAGTGTTCAGCGGCCGACTCGGAGACGACGTGATTCTGTGGGGCAATTTACATTACGAAGAGGCGACCTCATGAGTGCGGCGGCCGATCACCCCTCGCAAGTTCAGCCACAACAAGCACAGCAATTGTGGTTCACGAAACCCTTCGCAGTGGAGGTGCGTGAGCAATTGTTGCCGATGCCTGCGGCCGGTGAACTGCTGGTCAAAACCTTGTGCTCGGCGATCAGCGCGGGTACCGAGATGCTGGTCTATCGCGGCCAGATTCCCGGCGCCATGACTCTCGATGCAGGCCTGGATTCCCTGCAGGGTGCTGCCGACTATCCCTTGCAATACGGTTACGCCAGCGTCGGTCTCGTGCAGCAGATCGGGGAAGGTGTTGATTCTCATTTGGCAGGCAAGCGGGTGTTTTCG
>CAIRBI010000214.1 GCA_903876785.1 uncultured Gammaproteobacteria bacterium | reverse complement strand
TGTCTCAATCCGGAATCGCTGGTGACTCTGACGGGTTGCAAGGCAGAGCCGAGCCTCAAATTCGCGGCTCCCGAGGCCAGCTTCCAGTTTGAGAGAGAGGGGTATTTTTGCGTGGACCGATATGATTCAACCCCCGGGCGAATGGTATTCAATCGCACGGTAACATTGCGGGATTCTTGGGCAAAAATTTCCAGTTGAGTAGATAAGTGCTACAGATATACAACACGCTGACGCGCAGCAAAGAAGAGTTCGTGCCACTTGAGAGTGGCAAGGTAAAGATGTATGTCTGCGGTCTCACAACCTATGATTATTGCCACATTGGTCATGCCCGCATGTTTGTGGCATTCGATGTCGTGGTCCGCTATCTGCGCTCGCGCGGGTATCAGGTCACCTATGTTCGCAACATCACCGACATCGACGACAAGATTCTGCGACGTGCCAATGAAAACAACGAACTCTTCTCTGATCTGACGCAGCGCTTTATCGATGCGACACGCGAAGATGAAGAGGCACTGTTCGTGCTGCGTCCGGATATGGAGCCGCGCGCGACCGCGCACATTGAACAGATCATTGCACTCATTCAGAGGCTGATCGCCGCAGATTTTGCCTATAAAGTTGCCAATGGTGACGTCTATTATTCGGTCTCGCAATTTTCTGGTTACGGCAAACTCTCCAACAAGAATCTCGAAGAATTGCTGGCTGGCGCGCGCATTGAGATAGGGGAACTCAAGCGTGATCCGCGCGATTTTGCGTTGTGGAAGGCTGCGAGCGACGGCGAGGTGGGCTGGGATTCTCCCTGGGGGTATGGTCGCCCTGGCTGGCATATCGAGTGTTCCGCGATGTCCACCTGCTGTCTGGGCGATAGTTTCGATATTCATGGCGGTGGTTCGGATTTGATGTTTCCGCATCACGAGAATGAGATTGCGCAGTCTGAAGCTGCAACCGGCAAACAGTTTGCGCGCACTTGGATGCACAACGGTCCGGTACGTGTTGACAATGAAAAGATGTCCAAATCCCTGGGCAATTTTTTCACGGTGCGCGATGTGCTGCAGAAGTTCAAAGCAGAAATCGTTCGCTATCTTCTGATCTCCAGCCAATACCGCAGCCCGATCAATTATTCAGATCAGAGCTTGCGTCAGGCATCTGTAGCACTGGAGCGTTTCTACAATACGTTACGGGGTCTGGACACACAGTCTGCCCGTGATCTCGTCAACAGCCGCTTCGAGAAGGCCTTCTGCGCGGCAATGGACGATGATTTCAATACCCCGATTGCTCTGGGGGCGCTATTTGATCTGGCGCGCGAAATCAATCGACAGCGCGAAGGACATCCAGAGCAGGCGAATCAACTGGGTCGATTGTTGATTCGTCTTGGAAGTGTGCTTGGCATTCTGCAATCGGCACCCGACGAATACCTGCAAAGCCAGGGTGAGGAGCAGGTTGACGCCGGAGCAATCGATGCGTTGATTGTGCGCCGACGCGAAGCCAGGGCCTCCAGAAACTGGGCACTGGCCGATGAGATTCGCGACAAACTGGCAGCTATGAAAGTAGTGGTGGAAGATACGGCAGAAGGGAGCACCTGGCGCATCGAACGCTGAGCGCGCGGAATTAAAAGTGCAAACAGTGATTGACTGGCCTGAATGCCGTGAGTATTATGCCGACCCTGCATTTGGTTGCAGTTCGTCGGGGTATAGCGCAGTCCGGTAGCGCGCCTGCTTTGGGAGCAGGATGTCGGGAGTTCGAATCTCTCTACCCCGACCAATTCTATAAAGACAATGGTTCAATGGTGATCGTAGCTCAGTTGGTAGAGCCCCGGACTGTGACTCCGGTTGTCGTGGGTTCGAGCCCCATCGGTCACCCCAATTACCTTGCCACTGAAGACCTGCTGTCGGTGCTCGGATACTTCCCTGGGGGTATAGCTCAGCTGGATAGAGCAACGGCCTTCTAAGCCGTAGGTCTCAGGTTCGAGTCCTGATACCCTCACCAAATTAGCTTACAAATCAAAGACTTTTAAAAAGATCGCAGAGTCTTTTCTCCTCAAAACGCCCCCTTTTTTTCTTGTGTGGCAATCGTGTGGCACATAGCCATCCCCATAAAAAAACCCGCCTAAACTTCAGGCGGGTTGCTCGACAGATACCTACTTGTTGTAGTGGCGACGCCCTCCCGTATTTGAGTGGCACGACGAATTAGAGTCCAATACCCTTGACCTCCCCCCACCTAGCCGATAGATCAGCCCTGACTGCATCTATTGGCGTATTCATCCTGCATTACGACCATTTTTCCTTTGGACTGCGCAATTGCGTCCTCTTGATCACCTGTAAGCGCGCCAACGCCGGGGATCAGGATCAGATTCAGCGCAATATCCCAGTTTCGCGAAGCAATCTGCTCGCCTGACAAGGTCTCCAGATTGCTAATCTCTTGATCAATTTGCATTCTTATATTTTCGCACGGCATGGTGGTGTAGGGAATTCTCGAGACGGCTGCTGCAGTGCTGAAATACAGCGTGGGCGGCTCCGGCGATGGGCATCGCATAGAAGAATCACTGTCGACTAAACCGTGGGGTGGTGATCCAACACTGTTGCTGCGAGTAGCCACCGCCATGCGAATTCGGGAGTTGGAGTCTAATCATCAAACGCCGCAATTGCTCACCGTGGCAGAGGCAACTCGACTGGCAGTTGAACACAACCTTGTCAGTCGTTATACCAACTACCTTGTGGTGATGGAGCGGGAAGATGAGGACAAGCCCCTGGATCTGCCGGATGTCGTTGCCATAAAGCATATGGCGCCACCTTTGAGCGATATTGGCTATCTGGACATGCCACAGTTCTCCAGGCGGCAGGAGGCTCATCAGCCCTCGCCCTCGATCCGGGAGAGCAGTTTATCCTTCCTAGAGAATGTCATTATCCGCTTCTGTTCAGACAAGCCGACAAGCAGTTTTGAATTGGCATTATACAAACGTATGGAGGAGAGAAATACCGGCATAGTGCCTTCGAGCATTGCAGTATTGGTGAGTCTTGGTCTTGATGACCAGATTGCCGAGGCACTGCATCAACTTGTCCGCGATGGTGCGGATGAAAGCGAAGCGGTGTTTGCCCTGCTGTTGCTGCTGGCAGATGCCGGCCGACTCGCCAATCTGAGTTCAGCCAACCTGATCATTGTGAAGGAGTTGATCCACAGGATCAGCGCAGAGCGGCTCAGTCATCTGCAGAGCTGCCTGCGTGATGTTGTAGAGCAGCGGGCATGACCAAATTAGAAAACTAAGGTTATTGACTGAAACAAACGCGGCAGATTCAGCTCCAGCACGCTCAGCGACCGCACGCGAAAAAGTTGGTTAAATTTTCATTTCAGACCTGTCATAGCCTATTGTACTTATCATTCTGATTATTTTGAATTCGTTTGTGGATAACGTCCGCAGCGCCACTGCCAAAAATCTCAAGCAAGGCTACTCCCTGCCCTGATTTTTACCAACTGGACAAATCCTGCCTGCAGGGATACTCTCAATTCTCCCGACTCATCCATGCGAGAAAAAATATGCTGCGCTCATTGAAAATTGGCTTACTGACTGTCGCAGCGCTACTGGTCGTTTCTGTTCTGACCCTGCGCGTGACTGGTTTGGAACCCCGCTACATTGATCCTGCCAGCGCGGCATTTGCCGAGGCGGGCCGCACGGCATGGCCAGGTTTGTGGCTCAAAGGGGAAGTGGTACGCGAACCAGTTACGGAATGGGACTGGACCAACCAGGTCAACGACCCGATTCGCGGCAACTCGATAATGCTCGAGACTCGCACCTGGTACGGCATACCCCACTCGGTCACGATAAATCTCGTACCTCTCGGAGACACTCTCTATATAAGTGGCAGCCAACAGGATTCCAGAGTGCTGCAGACGTTTCCCGACGCAAAATCGTGGTGGGCCAACATTGAACGGGATCCGAGGATACGCATGAAGATTGACGGCAAGCTTTATGAGATGACAGCGGTGTTGCTCGCCGATCGAGCCGAAATCGTTGAATTATTCGGACGCGACCCGGTCACGCGAGTAGTTGACTCTGACGGCAATGAACAGATTACGAGCGTTAGGCATTATTGGCGGGTTTACCAGCGCAATATCCCGGAATATTAAGTCAGCAAGCCGGGTTATACCTCGTTTTCACGGACGGTTATAAAACGGCTAAATACGCCAGATCGCTCCTCGCCAATCGTCGTTGTATTTAAGGGGCAGGTTACGTGATTTATCCACGCGCGCAGGGTATTGGAATCAGCAGCCTTGGCGCCACACCTCCAGTACTGTGTCCAGTGAGTCATAAACACGAAGTATATCTTCCGCTTCCTGATTTCTGCCAAGAGTGATCAAACCCTGCCAGCGACTTGCTGGACGGGCACCCTCACCATAATTCTCTGCGAGTAACTCCTCTCTCAAAAAGTCTAATCACCCGCTGTTTTCACAGCGGGCTTGCCAAGTTTTTTCCTCTGATCAAAGATGCTTTTCCGCATAGGCTGCCAATATCGAGCGCGGCACTCCCTGCAATTGCAAACTGCCTCCATGCTCGAAGTTCTTGAAGCGTTCTGTCAGGTAAGTCAGCCCGGAACTGGTGGGGGTGAGATAGGGCGTATCAATCTGGGCCAGATTGCCCAGGCAGATCACTTTCGATCCGGTGCCCGCACGAGTGACGATGGTCTTGATCTGATGCGGAGTCAAATTCTGTGATTCATCAATCAGCAGCAGCGTTTGCTGAAAACTGCGCCCGCGAATGTAATTCAATGATTTGAAGAGGAGAGGCACTTTTTCCAGTACATATTCGATGCTGCTGGTGGCGTTGTGATCGTCCCAGTGCAACGCCTCGAGATTGTCAGTGATTGCCCCCAGCCAGGGCTCCATTTTTTCTGCCTCCGTGCCAGGCAGGAAACCTATGTCTTCATCGAGCCCCTGAGTGCTGCGGGTGGCGATGATGCGTCGATACATCTTGTTGGGCACGGTCATCTCGATGGCTGCGGCGAGCGCCAGGATGGTCTTGCCGGAGCCTGCCGCGCCAGTCAGATTCACCAGATGAACATCAGGGTCGAGCAATAGATTGAGCGCCATGGCCTGATAGGCGTCGCGTGGCTTCAGGCCCCAGGTTTCGCGTTCCATCAGTTTTTCAAGATCCAGATGGCGCAGCACTATTCGATCTTTATTGACCTTGACCACGCGCGCGAGGAAACCGGTTTTGTCGTAGAGAAACTGGTTGGGATAGACATCCTGATTAATAACTGTGCGCGGCAGATGGTAAAGAGTGCGGCCATTGCAGTGCTCTGTGTGCACATCTTCGACTTCATTCCAGAAGCTGTGCTGAAATTCAATATAGCCTTTGTTGAGATTGGCAATATCGCCCATTAACTGATCGCTGTGATAGTCATCCGCCTCGATGCCACATCCTCTGGCCTTGAGTCTCAGGTTGATATCTTTGGTGACCAGAACGGCGCGGCGGCCGGGATGGCGCTGTTTGAGAAAAGCTACCGCATTGAGGATCTTGTTGTCGTTCAGGTGGGTCGGCAGGAGTCTTACGTTTTCGGGGGTTTCGGACATCAGGACGGAGAGGCTGCCGCAGGGTTTCAACTTCTTGCCGCGTTGAATCGGCACTCCCCGCTCGACCTCGTCGGGTGATGCCCGCCCCAGCAGATTGTCGATTTCCCGGATCGCCTGGCGGCAGTCGGCTGCCACGGCAACTTTGCCACTTTTCAATTTATCGAGTTCTTCAAGAACGGTCATGGGAATGACGACGTGGTGCTCATCGAAATTCTTGATTGCGGTGGGGTCGTGGATAAGGACGTTGGTATCGAGGATGTAGAAGATGGGACTATCGTGTTGCGGTAAAACTTGCGAGGTACTCACGAGTTTGACATCGCCCATAGGGATACACCTTTCTTTAACTACGGTTGTTGGAAGTCATAGTTTGAAACTGTGTCGATGACCAGAGTGTGACAATGAATTCTGCTTTCGGCAATAGCAGGCTATTCAAAGCATTGTGATGATTTTCTCTGCCCCTCTACATGGCAACACGGCTGGGAGACAGGGGCAGTAAGCCAATCTTCTCATTCGGGCAGGCGATTACGTCGTCCTGTCCGGACGGCAGCATTGCGGTGTAGGGGATGATTCGATAGTCACCAGTTGTGCGACTTCTGGCATCGCGCCGGCGCGCCTTGCTGCCGTCGCTCTTGCGTTTGTCGAAAGTGAACAAGGTGTAGTCTGTCGGCAGACGTTGAAGCAGTTCTTCTACGGATTGGAAGGAAAGTGATTTCCCATAAGTTATTTCACACACAATGACCGGGCGGGACTTGTTGAGTGTCGCACGCAATCCCTGCAATGCCGGCTTCTCGAATCCCTCCACATCGACCTTGATGACATCGATACAATCGATTCGGTGCTCGCCGAAATAGTCATCGCCCTTCACCAGTTCCAGCTCTCCGATACTGACATTGCCCTTGCTGGTGGTGCTGGCGTCGAAGGATCCGATGCCTTCGTTGCGCCCGGTGGGAGCGAAGAAGGGCAGTCGGGCATTCTCATCGCTCAATCCTACTGGGTGCACACTGACGTTGGTCAGCTTGTTGGCATCGATCTGCAGTTGCAGGCGGCTGCGAACTTTCTCGAAGGGTTCGAATGAGTGCACCGTGCTGCCCTGGGCTGCCATAAACAAGGAGTGCTGGCCAATGTTGGCACCGACGTCGACGAACACCGGCTGCTCGGGGTTGAGGTTGGCCATGACGTCGCGAAGGAAATACAGGAGTGGTTTCTCGAAGGCGCCGTAGTAATAGATATTGAAATCGATGTTGTTGTTCAGATTGCCCTGATAGGAGATGCCGAAAAAATCCCTGGTGAACGCGAAGTCCGGCGCTTTGCCGCTTTTCGCCATGCGTTTGTAGAGGACGCGCGCTAGGCCCGGAGTGACCCAGCTCTGTTGCCAGAGCAGGTGGCAGAATTTGTAGGTGAGGCTCACAGATGATTTCCCGTAGCTGGACTCGATCGTTATCGAGGGATAGAAAGATCCGCGGGCTGAGCACAGCCGGCAGCGGAAACGTGGCAGGCATTTTACCGTGAAAGGCTCACTTGGCAATCGGTGCGGTGTCCTGTTCCACGCCCTTGCGTCCGTTGGGTCTGCTGGTCGGTCCGCGCCCAGCTCCCAGCTCACTGGTATCTATTTCCGGATAGTAGCGATCGACGTGATCAAGCACTGAGGCCAGCAGGCTTCTCATGCTGTTCGGAGATAGTGTGCGGGATCGCACCAGCTGCACCATGTTCTGCTGCATTTTCACAATCATCGCTCGGGGATAGCGCGGGATGCTGCCGGTGGGGTCCGGCGCTGCTGCTTGCGGTGCGATTGCGGTAGGCGCGACGGCAAGAGTGCCAGGACTTTTCTTGAGATTGCTGAGGAACAGCTTTTTCCAGAACAGACTGAAGGACCTTCTGCCAGGCTGTGCGCGGTAGATTCCTGCAATGCTTTCCGCCAGCGCCTGAAACCGATGACTGGCCTGGGAGGAGGGGTACCCCAGCGTGACCGGTACCTGCCTCTGCACGGAAAGACGCAGATAGTCATCACGCGGAATGTAGCCGAGGTAATTCAGATCGATCTGCAGGTAACGAGTAGCTGCGGACGACAGCCGCTTGTAGAGATCGACGCTGCTCAGGTAGTTGTCCACCATGTTGGTCAGGATATGAATTCTGGCGTCGCATTGTCGTCGACGCATGACTTTCATCAGAGCAAAGGCATCGGTGAGCGAAGTGGGTTCCGGCGTCACAATCAACAGACAGTGTTCTGTGGCCTGCAGAAATGTCGTGACATTCTCGCTGATGCCCGCGGCGGTATCGATGATCAGGTAGTCGTAGCGGTGCTCCAGCGTGCTCAGGGCATTCAACAATATCCTCTGTTGCTCGGCATTGAGCGACGCGAACTCTGCGATGCCGGATGCGGCCGGTACGATGCTGATGCCACCCGGGCCGGTCAGCAGGATTTCTTCAATCTTTCGGCTGCCGTCCAGCAGCTGCTCCAGTGTGTACTGCGGCCGGATGTTGAGCAGGATATTCACATTCGCGAGGCTGGTATCGGCATCGAACACACAGACTTTGCTGCCCCTCTGTGCCAAAGCGATGGCGAGGTTGACGCTGATGTTGGTCTTGCCAACGCCGCCCTTGCCGCTACTGACCGTAATCACGCGTCCGCGTTCTGGTGCTGGTTTCGAGTCTTCCACTGTGGCGGTCCTGTCTGGTGAATTCATGTCTGGCGGTCTATTTCTCTGCAGAAGCGATTATCGTGCCACATCCGGAGGACATTCTGTTGCCCGCATGCCGTTGTCGGCAGTACTGCCGTTGCGGCTATAATGCGGGCGGTTCTGGCCATGGTGGCCAGGGCAATCGAGGCTTTCAGCATGATAGGCATCATCGGTGGTACTGGTTTGAGCGAACCCTCCTTTCTCGCACAGGCAGTGACCCGGCAAGTCCTTACCCCTTTTGCTGAAGGAGAGGTGCAGATTTTTACCGGCCGGATGCAGGGTGTGGAGCTTGCGTTCTTGCCCCGCCACGGCAAGGGCCACAAGGTGCCCCCGCATCGCATCAACTACCGGGCCAATCTCTGGGCATTGCATCACATCGGTGTGCGTTCAGTCATTGGTGTGAATGCCGTCGGGGGCATTCATGCCGAGATGGGACCTGGCCGAATCGCCGTGCCGGAGCAGATCATCGACTACAGTTGGGGACGCGAACATACTTTCTTTGCCGAAGGGCTGGATACCGTCACGCACATCGACTTCAC
>CAIRBI010000213.1 GCA_903876785.1 uncultured Gammaproteobacteria bacterium | reverse complement strand
TTGCCTCTCGATTGAGCTGAGTAAAAAGCAATCGCGGGCAGGCCCGCTCCCACAGGTTACTTGCCGGATTCGTAGTTTTCTTTGATGAAGCGGCCAAGGAGTTCGAACTCGTCGCTGCGGGTGCTGGCCTTGCGCCATACCAGCCCGATCTCCCGATAGCTGTCCTTGTCCAGCGCCGTGGTCTTGATGCGGGTGTTCTTCAGCAGCGACGACCCGAGCGCCATCTCCGGCAGATAGGTCACCCCCAAGTCTGCATCGACCATCTGCACCAGCGTCAACAGACTGGTGGCGGTGATGTTGCTGACCTTGTCGGCATTCTTGATGCTGCACGCCGTGAGGGCGTGATCGCGCATGCAATGCCCGTCTTCCAATAACAGAATACTGTCCTCCGGCAACTCACTGACCTGATAGTTCGCCGGATCAACGAGCGTGGTCTTGGCCTGATGGGCTAGATAGAAGCGATCCTTGAACAGCGACATCTCGGTGACGTTGCGCAATTCATACGGCAGCGCGATCAGGATGATGTCAAGCTCACCATCCATCAGACGACTGTAGACGCGCTCCGTCAGGTCTTCCTTCAGATACAACTTCAGATCCGGATACGCCTTGCGCAGCGCAGGCAGCAAACGCGGCAGCAGGAACGGAGCAATGGTGGGGATGACGCCGAGCTTGAGCGGACCGGTCAATGGCTGCTGATTGCCCTGAGCAATGTCCACCAGCTCTTCGAGATCACGCAGCACTTGCCGCGCCTGCATGGCGATGTCACGCCCAAGGCTGGTCACTGTGACGTTCTTGTTGGTTCTGTCCACGAGTTGAATGTTGAGCGTACTTTCGAGTTCGCGGATCGCCACGCTGAAAGCTGGCTGTGAAACGAAGCAGGCCTCGGCGGCCTTGCCGAAATGCCCGATCTGATCGAGCGCCACAAAATACCGCAATTGTTTGGTGGTTGGTAAATGGCTCATGCATCCCCCCGGCTGATCGCGCCAATGTGTGAACGATGCACCAAGGCTAATTAACTTTCCGTATCATGGCAATAGCTTTAATCCATTTTGTGGATGCTGTGGTGCTCGCCTAGAATGCGCGCATTGTGAGATTTGCAGGAAAGTTACGATTGACAGGCCCTTTCAACCGGAGACAACCAGCCCCTTGGTTTATCCGGTTTTTTTATGCCTCACCATCAGGCAACTCCGACTGATAATCCCATTCCACTCGCGCCACGCCAACGCGGTTACCGCTTCGTCATTGCAAGGCGCCCTTCACAGAGACCACAGGCGCCTTTTGTGAATACTGCGGGTGTCGGACAGCCATCCCACGCCTTGTGTCACCTGACACTGTCGAGGTATCTTTGCGCCTCCGCAAACAGGGGTCGGCACGCCGACAGGGGCAGAAGAAAATCGACGTTAACGCTTCAACACTGGCGTTGGTTATGCTGCTGATTCCGGGCCTGCTGCTGTTCATGGGGCTGCATCTGTTGCGCGAATTAGGCGTGAGGGAGCGCCTGCAGACGCGCTTGGGCACAGGACGCTATCGCCTGCTCTTCAGCATTGCAATTCTCCTCAGTCTGGTGCTGATCGTGCAGGGGAAATCTGGCGCGCCGTTCATTCAGCTCTGGGTGCCCCCCTTCAATCTGCGCTCGTTCACACATCTGATCATGTTGTCTTCCACCATGCTGTTCATTGCGGGCAGTCTCCCTCATTCCTTTACCCGCGAACTGGTCATTCATCCGATGCTGCTCGGCGTGATCCTCTGGGGCGTTGCGCACCTGATCAGCAACGGCGATCTCGCCTCAGTGCTGCTGTTTGGCTTGCCGCCCCTGTGGGCAGTGGTGAAAATCGTCAGCCTCGAACGTGTTCGGCAGCGCACAAAGATGGCGGCTGGGCATCCAGTGTCTCCACCTGCCTTGCGCCCGGCCTTGCAGTGGGACGCCGCAGCCGTTGTGCTGGGCGTGATTGCCTATACCGTGTTTTTGGTGTTTCATGGGCAACTGTTCGGCCTGGCCCTGATCGCTACCGTGTGAGGGGCCTCTGTACCGGCAGAGGAATCATTATGCGTACCTGGTTCAGCTTCACCTCACGATTCGTTCACCGCACGGCATACACCGCACTGGCGCTCCTGCTGGCAGCCACTCACCCCGCTCAGGCGCAGGTCGACAATGACTGGTCAGGCGTGTGGAATGCCGAGGGCACGTTGTTCTCGCTGCGCATCACCCAGATGAACGACCAGCTGTTGATCGAACCGCTGGAAACGCTAGGCTTCATCTGGAGCAATGGCCTGGGCCGCATTCATGGCGAAGGCGAGGACCAGAGCGCGACTGTCGACGTCGACTATCAGGGAGTGAAGGGCACACTGCTCGTGCAACTGGGAGAAGAGGGAACGGCGACAGTCAGGCCAGTGAACTGTCAGCCTGACTTTCATGTTGTCTGCGCGCTGGTACAAAACCAACAGGCGCGCTTTGTGAAGATGCAGTAAAGCACTTACTTCACTGAGATCACTTCAGTTCGGCAATCGAGGTGATCTGCTTGCCGACAATGCCGTAGTCAATGGCCTCTGCCACCGTCATCCAATGATCTCGGTCGGTGTCCTTGGACACACGCTCCAGCGGCTGCCCTGTCTCGTCTGCTATCAGCTTGTTGATGCGCTCGCGCATCTTGATGATCTGCTCTGCCTGAATCTTGATATCCGAAGCACGCCCGCGCGAACCTCCTGAAGGCTGATGCACCAGGAAACGGGTGTTGGGTAGACTGAAGCGGTTCTCTTTCTTTGCTGCCAGATAAATCGTGGTCGCCGCACTGGCCACCCAACCGGCACCAATGACTCGCACTTCGGGGTTGATGAATTTGATCATGTCATACACGACGTCACCGGATTCCACGTGCCCACCCGGTGAGCTGATGTAGATATTGATTGGCTCATCGCCGTCCGCGGCCAGTGCCAGCAGCTTCTCGGTCACTGCACGCGCGATCTTTTCGTCGATTTCCCCGAAGATGGTGATGGAGCGGGACTTGAACAGTTTTTCGTCCAGAAATCGGCTCGGTGGCGCTTCGGGAACGGGCTGTTCAGGGGATTCGTTTTGCATCTTACTTCTCCAGTGTTTGCATCAAATTAATACCGCGCCTCAAGGCGACGGGTGTGTTTCTTTGCCCAGCGGCTGAAAGCTGATCATCAGTTGTGGCAATAGCGTCAGGGCGCCCAGCAATGCCACCATCATCGCGATGCTGGTCAGCAGACCGAAGACGATAGTGGGGATGAAATTCGACAACACAAGAATCGAGAATCCCGCCACCACGATCATGGTCGTGAAGTACATGGCCCTGGCAATGCTGTTATGACACAGATACATCGTCTCCCGGTAATTGCCCAGCCGATGGAATTCGTGTTTGAAACGGTGCATGTAGTGAATGGTGTTATCGACCCCCATGCCCACCGCAATAGCCGCAATGGTGATCGTCATGATATCCAGCGGAATGCCGAGCCAGCCCATCAGCCCCAGCACAAACAGTGCGGCGAGAATATTCGGGATGATGCACAGGAAGGCCAGATACGTGGAGCGAAACAGCACGATGAACATCAGCATGATCGCGAACAGCACCAG
>CAIRBI010000212.1 GCA_903876785.1 uncultured Gammaproteobacteria bacterium | reverse complement strand
CGGCGCTTCGTGACTGCCTTTCGGGAAAATAACAATGAACGAATTCGTGAGCACCATCAATGCCATCGTCTGGAGTCCTGCGCTGGTCTTCCTGTGTCTGGGAGCCGGGTTGTATTTCTCCGTAAGAACGCGCTTCCTGCAAGTGCGCCACTTCCGGGAAATGATCCGTCTACTGTTCGATGGCAAAGCATCATCTGCTGGGATTTCCTCCTTTCAGGCTCTGACAATGACTCTCGCCGGTCGCGTTGGCACGGGCAACATCGCCGGGGTAGCGACGGCCATCACCTTTGGCGGGCCTGGTGCGTTGTTCTGGATGTGGGTAGTCGCCTTCCTGGGTGCCAGTTCGGCCTTCGTCGAATCGACGCTGGGGCAGGTCTACAAGGAGAAGATCAACGGGCAATATCGCGGCGGCCCGGCGTTCTACATCGAGAAGGGTCTCGGCATCAAATGGTTCGCCCTGCTGTTCGCCTTCACCACCATTCTGGCCTGCGGATTTCTGCTGCCGGGGGTGCAGGCCAATGCCATCGCCTCCAGCATCAATACCGCTTTCAACATTGACACGCGCTTCACGGCGGCTGCTCTGGCGATCCTGCTCGGTTTTATAATCTTTGGTGGACTGAAGAGGATCGCCAACTTTGCCGTTGCCGTTGTGCCTTTCATGGCCATTGCCTACATCGGCGTTGCGCTTGTTATCGTCCTGATCAACATCGACAAAGTGCCAGCCATGTTCGTGCTGATCATCAGCAGCGCCTTCGGTTTCAACTCTGCGTTCGGCGCACTGCTGGGGCTGGCGATCATGTGGGGTGTGCGCCGTGGCGTCTATTCCAATGAGGCCGGACAAGGCACGGGACCTCATGCTTCTTCTGCGGCTTCGGTCACTCACCCCGCGAAACAGGGGTTGGTGCAGGCTTTTTCCGTTTATGTGGACACGCTGCTGGTCTGCACAGCCACAGGCTTCATGCTGTTGATCACTGGCCTTTACAACGTCGAAGGGCCGACTGGCGAAGCGATGTACACGGGAGTTAGCGGGGTAGGGGCCGGAGCCGGGTATGTTCAGACGGCGATGGAAAACCTGATGCCGGGATTCGGCAACATCTTCGTCGCCCTGGCATTGTTCTTCTTCGCCTTCACCACGATCGTTGCGTACTACTACATTGCCGAGACCAACATCAGCTACATCAACCGCTTTATCGACAGACCCTGGATGACTCAGGTGCTGCGCGTCGGCATCATCGCTGCAGTGGTCTACGGCACCGTGAAGACGGCCGAGCTTGCCTGGGGACTCGGCGATATCGGGGTAGGGCTGATGGCCTGGCTCAATATCGCCGCGATTCTGATGATGCAGAAGCCCGCGTTTATCTGCCTGAAAGATTATGAGGAGCAGAAGGCGCGCGGAATAGACCCTGTGTTCAATCCCGAGGCGCTGAACATCAAGGGCGCGGACTACTGGGTGGAGCGGTGCGCTGAGGAGCAGAGCAAGAAAAAAGTGGACTCCTCTCGTTTTGATGGCGATGGTGTTTCCGATGACTTCATGCCGGAGCGCGAGCAGCCAGTCGGGCAAGCGCGAGATCCGTTGTAGTAACGATGACCCCAAATGAGAAGGGCCGGAGCAACACAGCTTGCGCTGCGTCACTCCGGCCCTTCTTGCAAATCGCTTGCAGGCAAGCTCCCACAGATTTGTTGCTTAGCCGGCGAGATTCGAGTTCGCGAAGTCCCAGTTCACCAGGTTGTCGAGGAAGCTGGCGAGGAAGTCGGGGCGACGGTTCTGGAAGTCGAGGTAGTAAGCGTGTTCCCACACGTCACACACCAGAATCGGCGTGGCACCGCTGGTCAGCGGAGTCTCGGCGTTGGCAGACTTGGCGATCTTCAGTTTGCCGCCGTCCAATACCAGCCATACCCAGCCGCTGCCGAATTGGCCGATGCCGCCGGCGACGAATTCTTTCTTGAAATTGTCATAGCTGCCGAAGTCGGCATCGATCTTCGCTGCAATCGCGCCGGTCGCTGCACCGCCGCCTTTAGGCTTCATGCTCTTCCAGAAGAACTCGTGGTTGTAGCACTGGCCGACGTTGTTGAAGAGCGGGCCACCGACTTTGTGAGAGGCCTTCACCAGATCTTCGAGTGTGTCAGCGTCGATGCCGGCGTCGGCGAGCAGTTCATTGCCCTTTACCACATAGGCATTGTGGTGTTTGCCGTGGTGGAAGCTGAAGGTTTGCGCAGACATATGGGGTTCGAGCGCGTCGGCTGCGTAGGGGAGAGCGGGAAGTGTTAATTTCATGGTGACCTCGGTTGGGTAGTCGTTGTGTTTCTTGCTTTTTTTGCGCCTGTGGCTAAGATTCTGCGCATTAAGTGTGGGGCGAGAATAAAGCACTCTGCAGGGCAATTCAAGGAAGGTGGCGGTAGCCCAACGCCGCTGTAGACCTTGGTGACCGAATTACGGGATAATGCTGTCATGAGAGACAACGACGATTTACTTGATATCCCTTCGATGATTCCCGCCCGGGATGAAGTCGTTCACCGTCAGGATGCGCGCAAGCAATCCGACATTGAGCGGCCTGTGCGCTATGGCGAGACCATCAAGGTTAGCACCTGGCCGGTTCGTATCATGCTGGGTCTGTTGACGCTGGCTATTGGTGCCGGTGGCGCGCTCGGCTATCAGGTGTACATGCAGAATCTGGACGCGCTGGAACAGGCCAATCTCAGGATTGAAGACCTTGAGAGCAAGCTGGCGCTGGTCGGCAACTCCGCCGAGGAAACCACGGCCAATGTCATCGAGCGTCTGGATTTCAACTTCTCCGAAATCGACAAGCTGTGGGCGGCCCGCAATACCACCAATCAATCTGTCAACGAACTGACGGGCAAGATTGCGGTGCTGCAGGATGAAAGCACAGGCCACACCCAGACTACGGATACTCTGAGCGAACTGCTGGCACGCAATGCGGCGCAGACGCAGGACGCTCAGGTAGGTGTCAACCGTGTCAGCACGGCGCTGGAAGAAGCGAATCAGGCCATAGCCCGTTTGAACGCCAGCATGCAGAGCGTGCAGAATGTGGCGCAGGACATGGCCAACATCCGCGCCAGCTTGAATAATGGCGACAGCACCCTGGTGGGATTGCAGGACCGCATGGCCAATGTAGAGGAAGCTGTCGAGTCGATCGATGCGTATCGTCTGCAGGTCAATCAGGCCCTGAGCCGATTGCAGACGACCATTGAGTCGGTGCAGGGCGGGGCTCCTGCCCGCTAGTCACCTTCGAAATCTTTTTAAACACTAAGCACGAAACACTGAATTAACGGTTGGCTTGTCGGCCGTCCCGGGTATAATGCCCACCCTTCAAAGCAGCCCCACATCGCGGATGTGGCGGAATTGGTAGACGCACTGGATTTAGGTTCCAGCGCCGCAAGGTGTGAGAGTTCGAGTCTCTCCGTCCGCACCAGTGGGGCTTCTTGTATTCTTCAGACAGATCAGTCTATTCTCCCGCGCAGCACTTGCCCGCATAATGCGCGGCATGCCCTGAATTTCAGTGTTGAGCCGCCGCTATGTCCGACTCCAAGAATGACTCCTCAAAAAAGGGCCTCATCTCCAAAGTGTTGGCCATGACCGGTGCTCTGACAGGTGCCAACGTGTCCGACAAGGCGCTGGTCGACAACGCGGTCGCCAGGAAAAGCACCGACGCTACTGCCGCTGGCAAGAACGATGTCTCCGCCTTCCTGCAGAAAGTGGCAGCCTTGCCGCCCGTTGGCAAGACTGCGGGTGCGGGACGCCTGCTGTTTGCGCTGGACGCTACCGGCAGCCGCGAGCGCACCTGGGATCAGGCCAGTCAGTTGCAGGCAGAGATGTTCCAGGCCGCGCAGGCGCAGGGTGGTCTGCAGGTGCAACTGACGTATTTCCGTGGCTTTGCGGAGTTCTACAAGACGGCCTGGTGCCGGGATTCTTCTGCACTGCTGGGCCTGATGACGGGTATTCAATGCCGTGCCGGCACCACGCAGATCGAGCGCGTCCTGCGTCATGCCCTGGCTGAGAATCGCACTCAGCGCATGCATTGCGTGGTCTATGTCGGCGATGCCATGGAAGAGAACCCCGAGGTACTGACGCAGTTGGCCGGTCAGCTGGGCATCCTCAATGTGCCGCTGTTCGTGTTTCAGGAAGGTGGTGACCCGTTGGCTCGCCAGACCTTCCAAACCCTGGCACGAGTCTCCAAGGGCGCTTACTCGCAGTTCGATGCGGCCAGCGTCGGGCAGCTCAAGGAGTTGCTGCGCGCAGTGGCCATCTACGCCAGTGGGGGACTGCAGGCGCTGGAGCACTTCTCGCGTACCTCCGGCGCTGAGGTCAGGCGACTGACGCAGCAGATGGGGGCATAGGTCCGGTGTTTCTGTTGCGTTACATTCTGATTCTGGCGCTGCCCATTCTTGCCTACATCGGCCTGCGGCGCCTCGCCATCCGCTATAACCTCAATCAGCGGCAGTTCAACATGCTGCTGGTGTTGACGGTAATTCTGGTGAGTGTGGTGGTGCTGATCCTGCTGGGGCGCCTGCCGATTCACTTCATCGTGGCGCCGATCATGGTGGCCGCGACTTTTATGCTGCGTAATCTGCACCTCGTGATTCGTCTCCTGCCGCTGATCAATATGTTCCGCACGCGTACCGCCCGCACCGCCAAGAGCGCCTATGGTGTCGCAGGTGCGGCCGATACCTCCAGCATCCGTACCCGCTTTCTGTTGATGCAGCTGCAGTTGAGCAGCGGGGATATGGATGGTGAGGTGCTGGAAGGTCAATTTCAGGGCATTCGTCTATCCGCGATGAGCATGGAGCAGTTGCTGGCATTGGCGAACGAGTGCAGACGGGATGCAGATTCGCTGCAGGTCCTCGAAGCGTTTCTCGACCGGCAGCATCCGCAGTGGCGCGGGGGCGAAGAGGGCGTTGCCGGGCAGGCATCTGCGCAAGGCTCG
>CAIRBI010000211.1 GCA_903876785.1 uncultured Gammaproteobacteria bacterium | reverse complement strand
TTGCCACCAGCGTCAACAACAGAGCCAGACCGCAGCCCCATAGAGGATCGATCAACCGGACTTTCATACCTGTTACCGCCGCCAGAATGCGGGTGTCAGCAATACAATGATGGTCAGAAACTCCAGACGCCCCAGAATCATGCCCATGCTAAGCACCCATTTGGCCGCGGCGGGCAACGGCAGAAAGTTACCGGCCGGTCCGATGATGGCGCCCAGACCGGGGCCGACATTCATCAGTGCCGATGCAGAGCCCGTGAGGCTGGTCACCAGATCCAGACCCATGAGTGAAAGCAGCAGGGTCATTATGGTCAGACTGATCGCCATAAGGAACAAAAATCCCACCAGTGAAGACACGATCTCGTCACTCACAGTGCTGCCATTGTACTGCCGCTTCAGGATGGCATTGGGGTGCACGGCCTTGACGATCTGTTCGCGAATGATAGTGAAGCACAGCTGCACGCGGAAAGTCTTGATGCCACCACTGGTGGAGCCGGAACAACCACCCAGGAAGGTCGCGAAGAAGAAGATGGCGATAGAGAAATCACCCCACAGCGTGTAGTCGGTGCTGGCAAACCCCGTGGTGGTCACGACAGAGACTATGTTGAAGGTGGCGTGAGTCAGAGCCCAAGGCAGCGTCTCGCCCGGCATCGACAGCGCTGGCAGGGCCAGCAGCAGAGCAAGCACTGCCAGAATGGCCAGCATCCCACGCCACTGAGCATCCCGAAAGATCGACACCTGCTTGTGTCGCACCAACCTGATGAACAGCACGAAGGGAGTGGCACCGAGCACCATGAATACAATCGACACCCAGTGCAGCGAGATCGAGTCGAACTGCGCGAAGGAGCTGTCCGAGGTGGAAAAACCGCCGGTAGAGACGGTTGCCATGGCGTGGTTTACGGCGTTGAAAAGATCCATGCCAAAGAGGCAGTAAGCGAGGAAACAGGCCAGCGTCAACAGCGCGTAGGTGACCACCATCAACATCAACAACTGTTGAGTCCGGGGCAACGACTTGTCCGACCAGTCAGAGGATTCGGTGCGAAACAGCTTCATGCCGCCGACACTCAGAAATGGCATAACGGCGATCGCCATCCCGATGATGCCCATCCCGCCTATCCAATGCAGCAGTGATCGCCACAGCAGGATGTCTGGCGCTGTGTGGTCGAGTCCGACAAAGATGGTAGCTCCCGTAGTGGTCAACCCGGAAACTGTTTCAAAAACCGCGTCAGTCAGCGAGACCCCCCGCTCCCAGAACCAGAAGGGCAGAGCCCCGAAAAAAGGGACGACCACCCAGGCGCTGGTGGTGATAATGAACATTTGCCGTGACTGCAGGTTGGTTTCACGATGGCGAAAACCAGTGAGAGCCAGCACCACGCCGACGGAACTGGCCAGTGCGGCACTGAGAAGGAACGCTGAATGATTACCGGTTTCCTGAACGAGACCAAGGGCTGCGGGAATAAGAAGGAAAGCGGCGAGCATGTTGAGCACTACGCCCAACACCAGCAAACTGGGGCTGAAAAGTTTCATGCGCCCAGCATATTTGGTCTCCATGTAAGTTCTCTATATTCGACCGACGGGTTTCCATAACAAATGCGTAACAATCCCCGCAAACTCATACTGGGGCAACTGATCCAAAGACGCTGGCCGGCGTATTAAGGGTAGCTCCTGCAATTTGCTCTTCGGCCGCCGCCATTCAAAATTACCGAGAGGATACTCACAAGTGAAGCGAATAATTCTACCCGTCGCCATTCTGGCCGGTGCCGCGCTGCTGTTCATGCTGCTGGTGAACAACCCTGAGCGCCTGGAAGCCGTAGC
>CAIRBI010000210.1 GCA_903876785.1 uncultured Gammaproteobacteria bacterium | reverse complement strand
GTGCGGGCGAGGTCGCACCATTGCGCCTGAGCCTGCTCAAGCTGGCAGGCCCGACAATCCTCGGCAATCTGCTGCTCTCGCTGGTTCATCTTGCCGCCATCAAGATCGTGGCCAGCCTGGGCGCTGAAGCGGTGGCCGCCGTGCTTGCCGCCGACCGCATCTACATGGCCATGCAGCTGATCATTTTCTCGATCACCACGGGCACGACGGCACTGGTCGCCTACGCCTGGGGAGCGCGCAATCCGGAGGAGGCCGACCGGGTACTCAAACTGTCCATGAGCATTGCTCTGGTCGCCTCACTGGCGCTGTGCGTGCTGATTCAATTTGTCGCGCAACCACTGGTGAGTATCTTCGGACTGCAGGGGCCGATCCTCGCCGAAGCGGCGGAATATCTGAAGGTGCTCGTCTACTTCAACGTATGCTTCGCGTTTCTTGCCGTGATCAGCGCCGGACTGCGGGCAGCGGGCGACGCGCTGACTCCCGTGTATGTGGTCGCCGCTGGCAACATCGTCAACATCATTCTCGCCTACGTGCTGGTGTACGGGGCTTATGGTTCACCACAATTCGGTGTCATGGGGGCTGCCTATGCAGCAGGCATCTCCTACCTGCTGGTCGCACTGGTATTCATCTTGCTGTGGCGCGGCAAGCGGTTGCTTCTGCAACCAACACCGCAGCCCTTTTACAGCCCCGAGCGACTCAGACATCTGGTGCGCATTGCCGTGCCTGCGGGCATCGAGCAGACCTTTTTCAACATCTCGATCATCGCCTTCATGTGGGTGGTGTCGCTTTACGGCACCGAGGCCTTCACCGCCTACGGCATCGGCGTGAACATCCTGTCGCTCTCCATCGTCATCGGCATGGGTTTCTCCATCGCTACGGCGACCATGGTCGGCCAGCAGCTCGGCGCCAGACAGCCGGAAGAAGCAGAGCGCGCCGCCTGGCGCAACCTGCGCATCGCATTCGGCATCATGCTGGTAATCGCGGTGCTGCTGGGCAGCAATGCCCGCACCATCGGTGGTTTCTTCATCGACAGTCCGGCAATTCTCGACTACCTCGTGGCGCTGACCATCATGGTCGCCATCGTGCAGCCAATGATGTCGATCGAATTCACCCTGGGAGGCGCATTGCGGGGGGCGGGCGACACACGTTCACCGGCTCGGATCATGGCCATGGGGATACTGTTCGGCCGTGTCGTGCTGACGTCGATCTTCTACTTTGCCGGCCTGAGTGTGTACTGGATCTATGCGGCACTGATTGCAGACTATGTAATCAAATCGCTGCTGTATCTGTACATCTTCCGGCAGGGACACTGGAAGACGGCATTACACCGCTCCTGATGTGGGAGCGGGCCTTGTGGGAGCGGGCCTTGTGGGAGCGGGCCTTGTGGGAGCGGGCCTTGTGGGAGCGGGCCTGCCCGCGATTGGGTTTCGCAGAAGGTTCATCGCGGGCGGGACATTCATCGCGAGCAGGCTCGCTCCCACATTACGCTTGGAACTAGAGGGCAGAGCGGGCGATGACCCGCTCGCACATCCGGTGCAGGCTGTGGACCTTGTTGATCATCGCTGCGAAGCGTTGGTCTCGGGTAAGTCCGTGGTGATAGCGGTAGTAAATCTGCTGGCCGATGGCAGCAAGGCGGAACATGCCGAAGCAGAAGTAGAAATCGAAGCGCTCGACCGCGAGTCCGGTGCGCTCGCTGAAGCGGGCCACGATCTCGGCGCGGGTTGGCGCACCCGGTGCCTCACTGGGCATGGCGCGGAAACTCCTGTAGTCCGCCGGGTCCGTTGCCTCCACCCAATAGCCGAGCGTGCAGCCCAGGTCCATCAGAGGATCGCCCACCGTGGCCATTTCCCAGTCCAGCACGCCGACAATCTGCAGCGGATCGTTGGCCGACCAGATGACATTGTCGAGCTTGTAATCGTTGTGGATGATGCGGGCCAGGCCGTTGTCGGCAGGCATGCGGTCGTGCAGCCACTGCATGACCGCGTCGAAGTCCGGCGCATCCGGCGTGCGCGCGTCGTTGTAACGCTTGCTCCAGCCCTCCACTTGCCTGCGCACGTAACCCTCTGGCTTGCCGAAGTTCTCCAGCCCGGCCTTCCTGAGATCGATGGAGTGCAACTCGCCCAGCACATCGAAGAGCGTGAAGAACTGCTGGCGGGTCTGCGCTGGCGTCAGCACCATGCGTGAAGGGTAATCCTTGCGGATCACGATGCCCTCAATGCAGGACATCAGGTAGAAGTCACAACCGAGAACCTCCTGATCAGTGCAGAAACGGATGGGTCGCGGGGCATACGGGAATATATGTTCCAGGGCCGAGAGCATACGAAACTCGCGCCCCATGTCGTGGGCCGATTTGACCTTGTTGCCGAAGGGCGGGCGGCGCAGCACAAACTTTTCCGGGCCAATTTCCAAGAGATAAGTGAGGTTGGAGTAGCCACCGGGGAATTGACTGACTTGCCATGAAGCCTGTCCGAGCACCGGCGCCAGATACTCTCGCAGACGTTCGATGTCGAGCTCCTCACCCGGCCGCATCGCCGTCGGCCGATCACGCAAATCGTCTTGAGTTTCGTCCGCTGTCACCATGTTGTTCGCACGTCCCCACTCGTCTCTTGTCTCTTGTCTCTCTAGAATCGAGTCCTGCATATCGTGTCAGCGATAGGTGATCAGCTCGCGCAGTTGCGGCTTTTCCAGATGCGGAAGCCCGTTGAACAATGTGAGGGAGACACGCCCCCCGCCGTAGCGCAAGCGCGTGATCGAGCTGTTATTGACCATCCAGTTGGCTGCAATCACCTGCGCATCGGGCAGACCGAGCACACGTTGCAACGCCAGCGCAATTACCCCACCCGAGGTCGAGACCAGCACTCGGCTGCCATCGAGATGCCGTGCCATGAGTTCGTCGATGACGCCGTGCACGCGCCTCTGGAATGCCGGCCACGCCTCGAACTTGTGGTCGCCGGCGCCAGGCACCAGCTCGTCGTTGATCCATTTCGCGGTGGTCGCCTCGAACACCTGCTGAAAGAGTTTGCGATCAAGAATCGGCAGCGACAACGCGTCTTGTGCCAGCCCTGCGAAGTCCGGTGAATAGTGATCACGCAGATAGATGTCGATCAGCGGCGCACCGTCGTATTCATTGAGGCCGGGATGCACGGCAATCTGTGCGGACGAAGAATCGATCAGCGGCAGCAGTTCCGTGGCAGTCTCGCGCTGTCGCAGCAGCTCGCCGGCATAGAGATGGTCGAAGCGCTCGTCGTTGTCCTGCCAGTGCTGCGCCAGCAAACGTACCTGCTGCACGCCGAGAGGGCTTAATTTGTCATAAGACTCTGCGCCGAAGGAAGCTTGCCCATGACGCACAAAAATCAATTCACTCAAATAATGTTACTCACAGATGACTGCCACAAGCGGGCAAAACGCGCCGTGTGGAAATCGGTGTTGCCGTACAATGTTTCGATGGCCGTCACGCGCTTGAACAGATGCCCGACATCCAGCTCATCGGTCATGCCGATGCCGCCGTGCAACTGCACCGCTTCCTGCCCGACCGTGCGGATGGCTTTGCCCACGCGACTCTTCGCTGCCGAGACTGCACGCATTTTATCCGCGTCGGGGGCATCGCTGTCCAATCGCATTGCAGCCATCATCACGATCGAGCGGGCCAGCTGACACTCTATGAACATATCAGCCATGCGATGCTGCAAGGCCTGGAAGCTGCCAATCGCTACTCCGAACTGCTTGCGGGTCTTGCTGTACTCCACCGTCTTGGTCAGCAGGCTGTCCAGCGCACCAACCGCTTCCGCGCAAACGGCCAGCGTGGCGCGGTCAACCACTATCTCAAGCCCCGCATATGCCCCATTGACGGCCCCCAGCAAACGCTCTGCTGGCACTTTGACTCTGGTGAAGGTGAACTCAGCGGCGCGGTGACCGTCGACGTTCGTGTAGCTGTGCTTGCGGATGCCCGCGCTGTTCGCGTCGATGAGCAACACCGAGATGCCATGGACATCCCGATCGGCACCCGCGGTCCGCACAGACACAAGCAACTGTTCTGCGTCGGGGCCATTGAGCACGAGAATCTTGCTGCCATCGACAATAAAATTGTCGCCCTGCGCGATGGCCGTCGTCGTGACGCTGGCGAGATTGTAGCGACTGTCGGGCTCTGCCAGACCACATGCCAGTTGCAGGCTGCCGCTCATGAGAGGAGGCAGCCATGTGGATTTCTGCTGCTCGCTGCCCAGTTCGCTGATCAGCCCGCCACCGAGCACTGCGGCGGCTACAAATGGCTCAACCACCATGGCCTTGCCGAATTCTTCCATGATCACCATGAGATCAGTCGCCAATCCACCGAAGCCATCGTCCTCAATTCTGAACGGCACGGTCAGCCAACCCAGCTCCGCGAACAACCGCCAATTCTCTGCACTGAAGCCTGCAGGGCTCGCCAGAATCTCTTTACGGGTATCGAACCCATAGTGGCGTTGCACGAACTTGTTCACGCTGTCCCGCAGCATCTGCTGCTCTTCACTGTAGGAAAAATCCACTGTCTTCTCCGTTGCGGGCCATCTGCGGGTCCGCTGCTGGCTGCTCTGGCTCTAAAGCCCGAGCACCGCCTTGCTGATGATGTTGCGCTGAATTTCGTTGGAACCACCGAAGATCGACAGCTTGCGATTATTGAAATAGTGCAGCGCCGCGGAGGCGGCACCATCGCTGCCAACGACCTCGCCCGCAAAGCCGCTCTCGAACTGCTCGGGCAGGAACGGCAGACTGTGCCAGGCGGCCAGCTCCAAATAGAGCTCATCGAGATACTGCGCCGTCTCGGTTCCCACGATTTTGAGAATGGAGGACTCCGGCCCCGGCGCCTTGCCTACGCTCAAAGCCGCCAAGGTCCTGAGCTCCGCATATTCGAGGGCCAAAATCTGGATCTCCGCCTCGGCGATCTTCTTCGCGTAAACCGGATCATTGAGCATCACGCCCCCCTGCCCGTCCGGGGTGTTGTCGGCGATAGCTTTGAGCTTCTCTAGTCGAATCTTCGAGCGCGGGACGCCCGCGATGTTGGTACGCTCATGAGTCAAGAGCACCTTGGCATAGGTCCAGCCCTGATTCTCTTCACCGATGCGGTTCTCCATCGGCACGCGCACGTTGTCGAAGTGAACTTCATTGACCTCGGGATGCCCGTCGATCAGATAGATCGGGGAGAGCTTGATGCCGGGGGTATTCATGTCGATCAGCAGGAACGTGATGCCTTCCTGCTTTTTCGCAGTGTTGTCTGTGCGCACCAGGCAGAATATCCAGTCGGCGTATTGCCCGAGGGTGTTCCAGGTCTTGGTGCCATTGACGACGTAGTGGTCGCCCTCCAGCACGGCACTGGTTTTCAGCGACGCGAGGTCGGAGCCGGCATTGGGTTCGGAGTAGCCCTGACACCACCAGACATTGCTGGCGAGAATATCCGGCAGAAAGCGTTGACGCTGCTCTTCACTGCCATAGGTCAGGATGACCGGCGCCACCATCTTTATGCCAAAGGCGACCGGTTCGGGCGCGCCGACGCGGGCCATTTCATCGGCAAAGATGTATTTCTGGATGGCTGTCCAGGCAGTGCCACCGTATTCCACCGGCCAGTTGGGTGCAGCCCAGCCCTTGCGGTAGAGAATCTTTTGCCAGCGAACGTAGTCTTCCTTGTCGAGGCGAACTCGACCGTCAACTTTGGCGCGAATGTCGGCCGGAAACTCCGCCTCCAGAAATGCTCGCACGGCGTTCTTGAAATCCAGCTCTTCGGCAGTGAATGCGACGTTCACATGGCGCTCCTGAAAAAGTGATAAAAATCAGTGGCTCTGTCAATTTTGACAGCAAGACAGAAGCGACTTTATCACCTTTCAAGAATGATGAATATGAAAAACCGAGCATCCGCTCGCTGCTTTCCGCATACCTGTTCAGGCTTTTATACACACCAAAGTCATGCTGTGAGACCAGGCGACTTCAATGCTGCAGCGGCTCCTCCTCGTTCTGCAGATAGCGGAATACCGGATCCTCATAGAAATCCTCGATTCCCTCGTAACGTATCGCAGTCAGCCCTGTCGTCAACGCCTCGGTCGAACTGGCGAAGAACTCAGTCCACTGCGAGACCTGCCCGCGCCGACCGACTACACGCAGCACCCAGGCGCCGACTCCTGCCATTTCGGCCTCCACGCGCACGGTCATGCCGTCTTGTGTGACCTCCCTGCTGATGAGATTGTCTTCTGTCGCTCGCGCCCTCGCCCGCAGTCCCGTACGCGATTTCTCCTTAGCAATTGCCATGCTCGCCTCCATGCAAATTGGATTTTCTTTCTCATATCAACAGATAGACAAGAAATGCAATTCTGTCCAGTAGACGCAGCCATGCAGGAGGGGAAAAAACTTTAGAAGTAGCGAAGTCTACGCACTGCACTGAACCCGGCATTCCAGACCAGCGGCACTAGACCGAGCAAAGCAGGCACTACATAAAGCAGCAGCGAATCAACTTCCTGTACGGCGAAGCCGGTCAGAGCCACGCCAACATAGCCCAGCAGCGCGAGCAAGTGACACAGCAGGTAACCGATGATGATGTTGTGATGAGTCTCGCTGACCTCACACCCTTTCCCGAACAACAGCCAACGCAGCGCGTAGCCAAGCCCGATGAGATCGGTGGGCCAGAACAGCAACAGATTGAGATTGTGGTGCAAATCCAGATGCCCGGACTCCAGCCATGCCACCGTCATGATGAGTCCGAGCAGCCCACTGCAAAGAGCGACCAATCCCCCCACCAGCCCGAGCAGCCGGTATGACAGAGCGGGCGAACGTAAAGTGAAACCTGTCTGGCTCGTGAACGAGGCCAGCGGAATTCTTTTCAGACGGAAGAGCAACAAAGCGACTGGGATTAAAAGCAGAAGCGCAGCGATATGGTAGGGATTGGGACCGGCGTCCGGGGGTTGAAACTCCATAACCACGGTGCCGTCTGTCAGCATCGGCTGACGCTGACCATTCAGATTCACATCCGCCGGAAAGCTGAGCAGCTCCTGACGCAGACCCGAGGGCAGAAACATCTCCTCCCACTGCGTCATGCGCCTGTCGATGCGATCATTCATCAACACGTCCAATCCGAAAGCCACATAAGGCACGGAGGCGTAGTGGGTCATGACTTCATCACGGAAAGTGCGTTGCACAGGGGCGCGGTTCTGACTCTCCAGTCGTCCACCCAGAGCCTCGTTCAGGTAGTCCCTGACGCGCGTGGTGCAGTTGTCGAAGAAGTACTGGTAAGAATAGACGATGTTCTCTTCACGCAGATTCCACGCCAGGCGACGATAGAGCGTTGCCTTTTGTTCATTGGTGAGATTGAGCCGGTCCTGCCACACCGTGCGCTGTTCACGCTCGTAGCGGCCCAGTTCCCAGCCCGGAGGCGAGACCCCCAGTTGGTAGTTGAGGATGCCGCGCAGGAAGTTGCTGGCGAAGGTCACATTGCCCACGCTGATATCGAACAAACCCCAGTTGAAGACGAGATCCGAATTACTCTCGCTGTCCACCACACGCAGCGCGGTGTGACCGAAGTTGTCCCACACATGATTGCCAACATCGACGGTGATCAGATAGAAATCCACCTTGCTCATATCCGCTGGCATACGGATGCTCGCTGCATCGGTGATCTCGGGAAGGGCTTCCTGTTCCGGAATTGCAGACTGCGCCAGCGCCGGTGTCTGTGCCAATATGGCCAGAAGCAACCAGCTGAAAACGACCCACGCAAAACCCGCAGTCAGCGCCTTCGAAAGGCGTCGCTGGCCGTGCACACAGGCAGTCGGGCTGGTATTAGCGGCGATGGAAATCAATGCTCAGGGGCTGCTTTACAAGGAACGGGTTAAAAGGACTAACTGAAAGGTGGTGCTAAAATCACCAACTGCTCGCAATCATATCAAAGAAACCAATTCGATCAAGTGGCAGGCTTGAATAGCCACATGAAGAACTTCATGTAACTCAAGGATTCATCTAAATTTAATTTCAGTGAATCTGATCCCATGGCATGGGCTGACCACGAAACGCCCGCAGCTTGCACACTTTCAGCCAGTAATTCATGACAAAGCGCTGATCGCTGGCGAGGCTGAGCAACTTCTGACGGATATCGTGAACCGTCGTATGCGGCAGTAATGCAGCAATCTGCCAGATCTCCTGCTCCTGAACGGCGGCATCGAGCACCCCGTTGTATACGTTTGGCAACTCTCTAGATAATTCGCTGGATAATTCTCTGGAAAGCTCACTGCTGTGGGCAAAACTTTTCATATTCATGACTCGCTCTTTTGGTCATCCGGTCGTCGGACTCTGCACCCTGAGACAGGGCTTTTCGTTAACTGCTGTACATTTATACACTATCTATTTATACAGTACAACACTGTATAAAACGCTTCTGGCCATGACTTCAAGGCGGTGTGCTAAACTCCGGCCATCGCCCCGGGATGCGGGCGCGGCGTGCAGGGGGAGGCAGTGAAAACAAGAAGAATCGGAGCACTGGAAGTCTCGGCCATCGGCCTGGGCTGCATGAGCATGTCGCAGTCCTATGGCGCAGCGGATCGCGACGAATCAGAGCGCGCGCTGCACCGGGCGCTTGATGTCGGCTACACATTTCTGGATACCGCCAGCCTCTATGGCATGGGCCACAACGAGACATTGATTGGCGAGGTGCTGAAGAAGCGCCGCCACCAATTCACCTTAGCCAGCAAGTGCGGCATCCTCGTGCGCGATGGCCAGCGCGTCGTCGATGGCTCTCCTGCCAGCATTATTGCCACTTGCGAGGCCAGCCTGCGGCGCCTGCAGACCGACGTCATCGATCTGTATTATCTGCACCGGCGGGATATGGACGTACCGATCGAAGAGAGTGTTGGCGCACTGAGTGATCTGGTCCGAGCAGGCAAGATTCGTCACGTCGGCCTCTCGGAAGTATCGTCAGTGACACTGCGCCGAGCCCATCGCGAACACCCCATCTGCGCCGTGCAGTCTGAATATTCCCTGTGGACCCGTGACCCGGAATACAAAGTCTTCGACTGTTGTCGCGAACTGGGGATCGGCTTCGTGCCGTTCAGTCCGCTGGGACGCGGCTTCCTGACCGGAGTTATCAGCGATATGCAGCATCTGGAACCTGACGACATGCGCCAGACCATGCCACGCTTCATGAATGAGAATTTCGTGCATAACCTGCAGATGGTGCAGCAGTTGCAGGATATCGCCGACGCGTACCGCTGCACGATTGCCCAGCTGGCCATCGCGTGGGTGCTGGCGCAGGACGAGAGCTTCGTCCCGATCCCGGGCACCAAACATGTCCGCTACGTGGAAGAAAACGCCGACGCCGCAGAACTGCAGATCAGCACAGCAGACCTGCAACGCATAGGCAGGACAATTGATCCTGGCCAGGTAGAGGGCGAGCGCTACGCGCCCTCGCAGATGATTTCTCTCGACCCGGATGAATAGGAGCAACCGAGCATGAATGGCGCACGAGCCCTGATCGAAACCCTCGCCAACTGTGGCGTGGAACTCTGTATAGCGAATCCGGGCACCTCGGAAATGCATCTGGTACAGGCGCTGGATCAGGTGCCGCGCATGCGTTCGGTTCTGACATTGTTTGAAGGGGTGTGCACTGGTGCCGCCGACGGCTACGCACGGATGGCGGGCAAGCCTGCCGCCACCCTGCTGCACCTCGGCCCAGGCCTCGCCAATGGCATCGCCAACCTGCATAACGCTCGCAAAGCGGGCACACCGTTGATCAATATCGTCGGCAATCATCCCCAGTTTCACATTGATTTCGACGCCCCGCTGACCTCGGACATCGACACACTGGCCCGTAACTTTTCATCGTGGATCAAGTCCTGTAGCACTGCAGAGACCCTCGCGCAGGATGGCGCGGATGCCTTCACCGCCACGCTGCGGGCAATGCCTGGCTCGCAGGGGCAGATCGCCACCCTCATCATGGGCGCGGATGCGGCCTGGAGCGAGTCACCCGGCCCCGTCGCACCGAACCCGCTGCCCAAGCGTGCGCGCATCGGCAGCGAGCATGCCTCCGCTATCGCCAAGGTCATGGCATCAAGTGAGAAGATCGTCCTGTTGCTGGAACACGATGCACTGACGGGGCCGGCGCTGGAGGCGGCGGGACGGCTCGCAGGCAAGACCGGCTGCCGCCTGATTACCGGAACTTTTCCGGCCCGCACCGATGGTGGACCGGGCACCGTGCACCTCGAACGCATGCCCTATTTCCCCGAACAAATTCTGTTGACCCTCAACGGCACTGAGCATCTGATTCTGGTGGGCGCCCAGACTCCCGCCAGCTTCTTCGCCTATCAGGGACAATCCGGACGCCCCATTCCCGAGGATTGCACAGTCCACACGCTGACCCGCATCGAAGAGGATGCCGCCGATGCACTGCAGCAGCTGGTTGCGTTACTCAAGGCGGAAAAGAGCGGAATCAAACGCTTCACCAAAGTCGACACTCCGAGACCACAGGGTGCCCTCAATACCCGCGCCATCTCGCAGGCGGTGGCGGCCACGCTCCCGGACAACGCCATCGTGACCACGGATTCCGGAGGTGGCAACGCCGCCCACCCACTCTGCCAAGTCACCGCCCGCCACTCGTGGCTCAGCCTCACAGGCGGAGCCATTGGTCAAGGTGGTCCTGCAGCCACGGGTGCCGCACTGGCGTGTCCGGAGCGTCGCGTCCTGGCGCTGCTTGGCGATGGCGGTGCCGGCTACACAATTCAGTGCCTGTGGACTCAGGCGCGCGAGCGGCTCAATGTCACGACGGTGATCTACGCCAACCGCAGCTACAATATTCTCAATGTCGAATATGCCCGGCTGGGAGTGACGGACGTGGGCGCAGTGGCGGCCAGCCTGTTCGACATCGGCAATCCGGAGATCAACTGGGTTAACCTGGCCAACGGTTACGGAGTCCCTGCTGCCGTTGCCAATACTGCCGAGGAGCTGTGCGCACTGCTCGAACAGAGTTACCACCAGCCGGGGCCGTTCCTCATTCAGGCGAATTGCTGACACG
>CAIRBI010000209.1 GCA_903876785.1 uncultured Gammaproteobacteria bacterium | reverse complement strand
TTGCGTTGCTGGAACTCGACGATGCGCTGCACGGCTTCCTGCTCGGAGGCAGTGCCCGTCAGATCGACCCTGAGCAGGCTCAGCCCATAGCTGAGCACATGGCCGTGGGCGTCGATGAGTCCCGGCAGGAGCGTTTTGCCTTCACCGTCGATGACAGTCATCCCGGCAGTGTCAGGCAAGACTTCCCCGGCGCCGTAAACCCTGTCGATTCTGTCGCCGGTGAACTGCAGGGCGGTGAAACGTTGCAGAGTCCTTTCCTCAGCCGCAGCCGGACTGGTACCGCCCGCAGAGAGCTGGCCAAGCGTGTAGCCCTGAACGTTGGCGATCAAAGTCGTCTGGGCCAGCGCCTGCATGCCGGTCAGTGACAAAATTCCCAGACTGATCAAGGCGGAACGGGAGACAAACTTTTTTAGTGTGAACATGAGGAGTTTTCCGTGATATAAATTTGCCAAGGTCCGGGTATTCTAAAAACAGGCACCGGCCTCTCGTAAATAGGTGAATAACAATATGAACGCCGTCCAGAACAGTCTGAGCAAAAGCCTCTCCCGTCGCAATGTATTGAAGCTACTCATTACCTCCTTTTTTTCTCCCCGCTTGCTGGCGCAAGGGCGGGCGAGTCCCATCCGCATTCAGAAGCTCCACACCTTCGCCCTGCGTGTCACGGATGTCGCGCGTTCGGTGGCTTTCTATCAGGATCTGTTTGGCATGCCCATCGTGGCACGCCAGGGGGATACAGTCTGTTTAGGGATTGGTGCCGGGCCAGCGTTTTTTTCTCTGACACCCGTGCGTGCGGGTGAGGCGCCAGGTGTCAGCCACATTGGCATCAGCGCGACCGACTTCAGTGTCGATGGCACCACCGCCAGTCTGGAGGCGCATGGCATTACGCCTGCTGCGCCTTTGCAGCCTGGTCAATCGCCGCTGACAGTCGCGATGCGCAGCTGGCGGCGCGAACGCCCGGAGGCCAACGCAGTGGAGCTGTTCTTTGCCGATGCCGAAGGCCTGGTCTTTCAGCTGTGCAGCCCTGCACATTGCGGTGGCACCGGCGCACTGGGCGAGCAGTGCGGCGCTCCGGAGCCTGCCAGTGCAGCAGGATTGATGTCGCTGGTGGACATCAATCATTTTACCAATTACATGACCCACAGCCCGCGTGCCAATCAGTTCTATCTGGATCTGTTCGGTCTGCAGTACCAATCCTTTCAGGGGCCGAATTCACCCACCGTTGGCGTTGGCGATGGTAAACAGTTTCTGATGTATGTCGGCGGGGCACAGGAAGCGGCGCCCACGCAACCCGGACGCATCGATCACGTCAGCCTGAGTGTCACCGATTTCGATGTGGATGCCATTCTTGCCAAACTCACTGGCTATGGATTGACTGCGCGCGTGGATGCGTCGGCCACTCCAGCGCTGTCACACTGGGTCAGCATGCGCATGCCGAATCGTGGTGGCGCGGAAGGTGGGACACCCGAGCTCTATTTCTCTGATCCCGATGGTTTGCATATTCAGCTGCAGCATGTGGACTACTGCGGAGGTGGTGGGTATCTCGGCGATCAGTGCGCGTGAGTATCTGTTAAGCCATTAGGGTGGACTCACGCGCATAGGCCGTTTATTCTTGCGGCCTATTCGTGCTGAATTGGTGGCTCTTCAGCGATCATCCACCCATGGAATCAGAACAAGGTGAGTCGTTTGAATTACCGCATGGCAGTACCCTCAGTATTAAGTTGTATTATTCTCGGCAATCTTTCCTACGCTCAGACTCCTGGAAATTCTTCCGCAGCTTCTCCTGCCAATCCCGCAGCTCCCGACGGAGGTGTAGAGGTCAGTTTCGGCAGAGGGGCTGCTATCCCGTTGCAGCGCTTCGATCATGCTGAAGTCGATATTGACGTCGATGGCACTATTGACGAGGCAGCCTGGGGGAGAGTTGCCCCTATAAACCAGATGCGGGTGATCGACCCCGAGACTCTCGACGGTGTGCCCTATGCCACCGATTCACGAATCTTCTATACCGAACGCGGGATGTATATCTCCTTCGATATGGAGCAACCCGCCAACACCATCGTGCAGCGCATCAGCACCCGCGACAATATCGCGCTGAATCGCGACAAGGTCTCCATCACGCTGGATACCTCGGGTGAGGGTTTGTTTGCCTATTGGATGTCGCTGGGACTGGGAGACAACCAGGCAGATGGCACGGTGTTGCCAGAGCGCCAGTACAGCACGCAGTGGGATGGTGCCTGGTATGGCGCCACGCAGGAAACGGCGAGAGGCTGGTCCGCAGAATTCTTCATCCCCTGGGGGCAGATGGCGATGCCTCGCGAGGATGGTGTGCGTCGCATCGGCATCTATACCGAGCGCAAGGTTGCCCACCTGAATCAGACCTGGGCGTGGCCCGCGATTACGGAATCCGATTCCATCTTCATGAGCAACCTGCCGCTGCTGCAACTGGAGGGTGTCGACGTTCGTCAGCAATGGAGCATATTCCCTTACGCCTCGTCGACTTTCGACGAGATTGACAGTGATGTCGACTACAAGGCCGGTTTCGACGTGTTCTGGCGTCCTTCGAGCAATTTTCAGCTGACAGGGGCCGCCAACCCGGACTTCGGTTCGACCGAGTCCGACAACGTCGTGGTCAACCTGACGGCCAACGAGACTTTTTATCCGGAAAAGCGCTTGTTCTTCCAGGAAGGCCAGGAGGTGTTCAACACCACGGCACGCTCCACCGGCGCCAATGGCAAGCGCCTCTCCGTGGTCAACACGCGCCGCATTGGCGCAAGGCCGCGGGCTCCCGATCTGCCCCCGGGTGTCAGCCTGCCGATCCGCGAACGTATTCGCCCGGCTGATCTGCTGGGGGCCGTGAAGGCCACAGGACAGGTAGGCGCGGTGCGTTATGGCGTGATGACGGCGATCGAGGACGAAAGCCAATTTGCCGTGGGCAACAAGCGCTACTTCCAGGAAGGCCGCGACTTTGCCACATTCCGCATGATCTATGAGGATAACCAGGGGGCAGCCTATCGGGGGCTCGGCTACATCGGGTCACTGGTCCAGCACCCGGATTCGGATGCAGAAGTGCACGCGGTGGACTTCCACTACCTCGCCCAGGGTGGACGCTGGAATGTCGATGGGCAACTCATCAACACCGACTCGGGTGATGTCGGTTCCGGTGGCGGTGCGTTTGCGGATATCGTCTACACGCCGCGACCGGGCTTGCGCCATACGGTGCAGTTGACCTATCTGGATGAAACCTTCAACGTCAACGATTTCGGCTTCCAGGAGCGTGCCGATTCGCGCGAGATCTGGTATCGCTTCGAGTGGGTAAAGTCTGACTTGAAGCGGGTACGCAACTTCCGCTTCAACCCTTTCCTGCGCTACGAGGAAAACGCCGCCGGAGATCGCACGAATAACGCCCTCCCGGTGCTGGCAGCGACCGTCACCCTGAACAACCTCGATCGTATCAACCTGGGCCTGCAACACTTTCCCAAGCGTTACGATGACCAGAACAGCTTTGGCAACGGCACCTTCGCCACCAGCGAGCGGGTCAACTCCAGTTTCAGTTATCAGACCAACACTGCGCTGCCGGTGAGTTACACGTTTGGCTTCGGGACGTCGGGTGAATTTACCGGCGGGGACAGTCAGCAGGCCAACGCAGGAATTACATGGCGTCCGCGTGACAACATCGCCTTCGGCACCGAGTTGACTTACGACGACCGCAACGGCTGGCTGCTGCACCAGGAACGCCAGAACTTCACCACCTTCGATGCGGACCAATGGCGTCTGGATATGACCCTGGACTACTTCCTGTCGTCACGTCAGCAGTTGAGTATGGCGTTGCAATGGGTGGGAATCGAGGCAGTCGAGGACGAGTTCTATAATCTGCCGCGATACCTGCCAACCAAGAACCGCGATCTCGTGAAAGTGGCAAAACCTGCCGGACCGACGGACAGCTTCGGTTTGTCACAGCTGAACTTTCAATTGCGCTACCGTTGGCAGATAGCGCCGTTGTCTGACTTGTTCATTGTGTACACGAAGGGTGACAACCGCCGCAGCGCCTTGATGCAATTCGACGAGATGTTCGAGAACTCTTGGGATAACCCGCTGGGCAGCCAACTGGTCGTGAAGTTGCGTTACAGGCTGGGTTCTTGAGTTTGAAGGCGTGAGTTTGGAGCTGTAAGTTTCGAGCAAAAAAAAAGGCCCTCAAGAGAGGGCCTTTTTTTTGGGGCATCAGTACTTAACGCGACGCGGCGTTCAGGCCAGTGCCGACGACATCGGCTGTCATCGGGCTGCCGAGCAACTGCGCCATGTCGATAAGAACGTAACTGCTTTCTACGAGCAGAGGATCTTCTTCCTTGTTCTCGTCGGCCTCCTCCTCTTCTTTGACTGCAGCGATATCGGCATCAGGGTCGAGTTCATCTTCCGTCGGCTCCTTCCATTCCTCGACAGGCAAGCCCTTCAGGAACAGACGCATGTTGTTGTTATTGAACTCTTCAAGACGGTTGTCATCGCGTTCCTTCCTGACCATAGCCTCGTTCAGGGAGAGTGTAGTTCTCTCGCGCAGTACCTTGGTGCGTTCGATCTGATTCGCCAGATAAATGAAATCCGGGTCTGTCGCAACGCGCTCGTTGTGCAGGGTCTGCAAACCGGGCAGCACCTCCTTGATAGGGAAGTAGGTGTCGTACTCTACAGGACGCACGGTATCCCAGGGCAGGGCGCCATCGAGATTGCTCTCGCCCATCTCTTCGATCGCCGAGTAGCGGTCAGGGAAGGCGATGTCGGGCATCACACCACGGTGCTGAGTGCTGGCACCGGAGATTCGATAGAACTTGGAGCGGGTCAGTTTGACCTGGCCGTACTCCATCGGGATGATTTCCTGCACGGTGCCTTTGCCGAAGGTCTGGCCGCCCAGAATGATGCCGCGCTGGTAGTCCTGAATCGCGCCGGCAAAGATCTCCGAGGCCGAGGCGCTGGCACGGTTGACCAGAACACCGAGCGGGCCGTCATAGGTGATTTCCGGATTGCCATCGCCATAGGCGCGGACAAAGCCGTTGCGCAGACCAGAGTAGCGGATCTGCACGGTGTTGCCGGTGTCGATGAACAGGCCCACCAAGTCGTTCGCTTCCGTGAGTGAGCCGCCGCCATTGTCGCGCAGGTCCATGACCACCGCGTCTACGCCCTCGGCCTTGAGCTCTTCCAGCAAAGCCTTCACGTCACGTGTGGAGCTTTTGAAATCCGGCTGGCCAGCTGAGGCGGCTTCAAAGTCGAAGTAGAAGGTTGGCAGCTTGATGACGCCCACCTTGTAGGTGCCATCGTTGTAGGTCACCTCTATCACTTCCTTTTTGGCAGACTGGTCTTCCAGCTTCACAGTATCGCGGGTGATGCTGACGATGTGCGCCTCAGTCTCGCCGGTGGCCTCCGCAGGGATGACATTCAGGCGCACGACGGTGCCTTTCTCTCCGCGTATCTGATCGACGACATCGTCCAGACGCAGACCGATGACATCTTTCAGTTCGCCGTCAACGCCCTGGGCGATGCCGATGATGCGGTCGCCAGCCTGCAGGTCACTGCCGCGTTCTGCCGGACCACCCTTTATGAGTTCGACGACCTTGGTGTATTCCTCCTCCGTCGTCAATTGTGCGCCGATGCCCTGCAATGACAGGCGCAGACCCATGTTGAAGTTTTCGGACTCGCGCGGCGAGAAATAGCTGGTGTGCGGGTCGATAGTGCTGGCAACGGTTGTCAGGTAGGACTGGAAGATGTCGCGGTTGTTAGTCTTGAGCACCTGGCTCAGCTGGGTGCGGTAGCGCTTGCTCAACCGCTCCTTGATGGTAGTGATGTCAAGATTGGCGAGCCTCAGACTCAACGCACTGTTCTTGACGCGCTGCCTCCAGAGTTCGTCAAGCTCTGCCGCAGTCGTTGCATAGAGAGCTTCTTCGCGGTCAATTTCGATTGACTCGTCGATGCCGAAGTCGACGGTGTCCAATGAATTCTCGACGTGATTGATGGCGTAGATCAGCCGCTCAAGCAGGCGTTTGTAATACAGATTGTAGATATCGAAGGCGGGATCGATGCTGCCGCTTTTCAGCGTGTCATCGAGGCTATTGCGATGGGCGCCAAGAGCGTCGATGTCCGATTGCAGGAAATACAGCTTGGAGCTGTCCAGTCCTTCGATAAAGGCGTCGAAGACTTTCTGCGAAAACTGGTCATCGAAAAGGACGCGTGAGTAGTGCTTTTCCTCCAGCTCCGCCAGCAGGGCGGCGGCGGTTTGCCCGTAGACCGTTTCGGAAGAGAGTTCTACGTAAAGTGCATCCAGCTCCAGCACCGGGTTCAGTGTTTCAGGCTCCGGTGTCTCGACCTGCGCATACACGGACCCCGCGCCGAACATAAGCGTCAAGGCGATTGCCGAGGCCAGCCTGCTCTTGTCACGAAAGGTACTTAGTCTGAACTGTCTTGAAACTGTAAATAATGACCTTTTCATATTGCACCGTACCGTCACATTGTCTGTGTATTTAGCCACTGCTATGACTGCTGCCCGAGTCTAGCGCGAAGCTACCGCTTCAGGAAGCCACCTGACTGTATTTTTTCCATAGCCGGGCAGCCTTCAGCCCTTGATCTGCTTGCTTCTTGCCGTTGCATGCCGTTCTGTCCGCTCAACATCGATGTAGCGATCGGTGATGGCACTGGAACCGTGTCCCGCATCGTCACGCACATGTTCGCGCGGGCGAAATTTCACATCCTCGGAAATGCCGGTGTGGCGCAGCCAGTGGACGGTGGCTGCGCTCAATCGCTCGGCCTCCTCCGGGAAGCCATCTTTGCGCAGCTTTTCTGCCGCGCAATCGAAACACTTCTGCACAATTCCACGGATCTGGCGAGTACTGGTAATGCCGCCTTTGCCTCTGGTCTTGTGAATCAAAGCCGTCGTTTCGCCTGGGGTCGGCAGTGAGCTCAGCCCCCGCGACACCCTGTAGCGGCGCAGGGCATTGAGCATCTCGTCGCTCACCGACACTTCACGTTCCTTATTGCCCTTTCCAACCGTGGTGAACCACCAATTGTCTTCAGAGTCCGGCTGAAAGTGTCCCATCTGGGGCGCCCAGCGTGGAGTCTCCACGAGCTCTGATATACGCAGATACATTGCGAATAGAGCATTCATGATGAATAAAGTGCGTTCGTGACTGAGCGGATCTGCCAGCGCCAGCTCCTCTGCCGCCTCAATCACGCAAGACCACTGAATGGGCGAAAGGCGCCGAACCTGCCCTTTGCTCTGATGCTTGCGCAGGAATTTGCTCTTCTGCCGGATCTGCGCCACCGGATTGGCAGCAACGTACTTTTCCTGGATCAGGAAGTTGAAGTAGCTGCTCAGCACACTGAACAGCGACTGCAGTGCGGACTGCGAACAGACATATTGCCCGCTGCCGGATACATAGGGACGCCATTCCTCGTTCGGTTCGCGCTGGCTGTTGCGAGTGACGAAGCGTGCGACATTCTTTTCGCCGATCCAGGCCGTCGGCGGCTCCTTGGTGAATTCGACGAACGCCTCGATATCTTCGCGCTGGATGCTGCCCACCGGCTTGCGCGCCACGAGCCAGCACCATTGGAGGAAATGTTCGATTTCGCGCCGATAGGTGGAGAAGGTGTCTGGACTGCCGCGATAGCTGTACAGGAATTCGTTGGCGAGGCGGTAGTCGTCAAGCGCATTGTCGATCGGATCCACAACAAGATGCGCGACGCTCTGTGCCGGATGTTTGAAGGGGTTGGGCATTTCCTCAAGCGTATCGAAAAGCGCGCGAGGGCTTTTGGATCTGGTCATAAAATGCGTCTCAACATTGCCCGGGCCGTGGATTTAGTGATTGAACCACTGAGTCGTTATGTACTATTCTACATAGCGCTTTCCAAACTGCCTTACGGTTCAACTCAATGGGGTTAGACGAGTGAAATTTAAAGTGCTCTTGACGCTATTCTTCCTCAGCTGTGGCTCCGGACATCTGCAGGCCGCCGAAGTGCTGGTAGCCGTAGCATCGAATTTTACCCGTACTCTCGAGAAAATCGCGCCAGAATTTGAGCGCACGTCAGGCCATTCCGTGATCATCGTCAGCGGGGCGACCGGCAGACACTATGCCCAGATCGTCAATGGCGCCCCGTATGATGTGTTTCTCGCTGCCGATGCCGAAGTGACGGCGCGGCTGGAAGAGGAGGGCAGAGCTGTCCCCGGCACCAGAGCAGTCTATGCGACCGGTCGACTGTCGCTCTGGAGTCGAACCCCCGGTTATGTTGATGCTCAAGGCGCTGTATTGGCGGATGGAGAATTCCGTCGGCTGTCGATCGCCAATCCACGGCTGGCCCCCTATGGTGCGGCGGCAGTCGAAGTGCTGACCGCGCTCGGCCAGTACGAGCGCCTCTCCGAACGGCTGGTGCAGGGTGAGAATATCGCGCAGACCTATCAGTTTGTTGACAGCGGCAATGCCGAGCTGGGCCTCGTGGCATATTCTCAGGTGCTGGAAAGTGGCGCAGCCGGGTCGTATTGGCTGATCCCCGAAGATCTGCACGCGCCGCTGACACAAGAGTTGATCGTGTTGAAGGACAGCGCTCCCGCCCGTGAATTTGTCGCTTTCCTGCTGCAGCCATCTACGCTGGCACTCATCGGCGCGAGCGGCTATGGTGTTCCCCATACTGCTGCGGCGGTCAAACCATAGGGTAGGCTGAATGCCATTCGAAAGTGACATCACGGCGTTGTGGATTACCCTGCGCTTGGCGTCGATAACAGTGCTGGCGCTGCTGGTAGTGGGAACGCCACTGGCCTGGTGGCTCGCCAATTCGCGCTGGCGCTACAAGGCGGTGATCGAGGCTGCCGTCGCTCTGCCACTGGTGCTGCCTCCGACGGTGATTGGCTTCTATCTGCTCGTCGCCATGGGTCCGGATGGTCCGATCGGGCAGTTTACCAATTGGCTGGGAGTTCGCCCTCTGGCATTCAGTTTCACCGGTCTGGTGCTCGGTTCCGTTGTTTACTCGCTGCCATTTGTGGTGCAGCCCCTGCAGAGTACCTTCTCCGGAATTGGCCGGGCTCCGCTGGAGGTCGCCGCGACGCTCGGGGCGCGCCCGCTGGATCGGTTTCTCACCATCGTGATTCCCCTTTCCCGATCCGGGTACCTTACCGCTGCGGTACTTGGCTTCGCTCATACACTGGGGGAGTTCGGCGTTGTCCTGATGATCGGTGGCAATATTCCCGGCCAGACCCAGGTGTTGTCGATAGCAATCTATGACCATGTGGAGTCACTCGAATACGCCAGTGCACACTGGCTTGCCGGCAGTCTCCTGGTGCTTTCCTTCTTGCTGCTATTGCTTGTGTATGGATTGAACAGGCGCTTCGACATGGTCAAGATATGACTATTCGCGCCAGTGTCAGTCTAAGCAGAGGCGATTTCACCCTGCAGGCGCAGTTCGAAGTGCCAGGGCAGGGCGTTACTGCGGTCTTCGGGCGCTCCGGTTCTGGTAAGAGCACGCTGCTGCGGACGCTCGCCGGCCTGGAGACTCCACAACCAGGCGGCGCCATCAGCGTCAATGGCGTGACGTGGCTGGGGCAGGGGATCAACGTTCCCGTGCACCAGCGCCGGGTGGGATATGTCTTTCAGGAGCCCGGGTTGTTTCCGCATCTCTCCGTGCGCGGCAACCTTGAGTATGCTTTGAAGCGCAGAGTTGGCCGTGGGGCGTCTGCAGCAGAGCCGGGGAATGTGCAGGGGGCCGAACCCGCCATCGATGAGGTCATCGCTCTGCTGGGGTTGGAGAGTTTCCTCGGGCGCAATCCCGCCACGCTCTCTGGCGGAGAGAAACAGCGTGTGGCGATAGCCAGGGCGCTGCTTAGTTCTCCTGCGCTGTTGTTGATGGACGAGCCGCTTGCCGCGCTCGATCTGCACAGCAAAGAAGAAATTCTGCCATTTCTGGATCGCCTGTTTGCCAGCGCCGGAATCCCCGTCTTGTATGTCAGTCATGCTCCTGACGAGGTAGCTCGGCTGGCGGATCACCTGCTCCTGATGGAAGAGGGGACTGTGCTGGCCCAAGGTCCTTTGGCCGAGGTGCTGGGCAGGGTGGATTCACCGCTGGCCCGCACCGACGAAGCCTTCAGTGTCATTCACTGCGATATTGTCGAGCACGATGGCCCGTGCCATCTCTCGGTGCTGAGCACTGCTGCGGGCGACAGAGTATATGTCCCGCGCATTACGGCCGGACAGCGACAGAACATTCGTCTGCGCATCAATGCGCGGGACGTCAGCTTGTGCAGTCAGAGGCCTGTAGGAAGCAGTATTCTGAATATCCTGCAGGCCACCATTGTGCAATTATCTGCCCCGGACAAGAAAGGGCAGCAACTGGTGCAGTTGCGTCTGGCGCGGTCGGATGAGCTCTTGCTGGCGAGAATTTCGGAGTACTCCTGTCAGCAGATGGGTTTGGTGGCAGGGATGAGTATCTACTGTCAAATCAAGGCCATTGCGTTGCTTTGTTAAAGCCCTCGGACTGGGCTATACTTGTTTCAAATTTCGTTAATTTCCCTTTGCAGGAGTTCCAATGATGAGAGTGTCGTCTAGAAAATTCATGGCTGCAGTTGTACCAGGCAAGCTGGTGGCAATGTTGACGCTTGCCGGTGTCTTTACTTGGGTGTCCGGACTTGCCAGCGCACAGGAAGTGGCGGGCACCGGCATGAGTGAGATTCTCAACTTCCGACAGTATTCGCCGACCTTTGCAAGCGCAGGGCAGCCAACCCGGGAACAGTTGCAAATCATCAAGGACAACGGATACGAAAGAGTTATCTACATCGCCTTCAGCACGGTTGGCCCGGCAATTCCGGAAGAAGACCAGTTGGTGAAGGCGCTGGGCATGGATTACCTGCATATTCCTGTGGATTTCAACAATCCCACCATCCGTGATTTCAATACCTTTGTCGACGCAATGCAGCGCGAATCCGATCGCAAGACGCTGCTGCATTGTCAGGTGAATGCCCGCGCGACAGCATTCAGTTTTCTGTATCGCGTGATCTACGAAGATGTCCCAGTGGCTGATGCCAAGCGCGATATGAACTCTGTGTGGACGCCGAACCAGGTCTGGAAGGATTTCATTTTCTCTGTGCTGGCCGCGAACGACAAATCGCCCGAGTGTGAAGGTTGCGACTGGACTGTGCCCGCGCCGCGCTAAGGGACTGATATCTTCAAATGGTCGGGTCGTGACTTAAGACGTGGTCGAAGGGGGCGACAGGTTGCATCTCTGCTGGAATACACCCTTGCTATTTCCGGTAATCTTTATTACCGGAAATAGAGGCGAAGGAGCGAAATAGCACCTATTTCTAAGAAAAACAAATAAATGGATGTTGTAAATAAGGTGAATTAGAGCTACAAGTGATCGTAATACTCCGCTAAAAAACGCTTGGCCTTCCCATTGTGGTAAGCCTGATGATGCTGACGGTATCAATAGCTTTCCCCACCAAACCATACAGATTTTGACTCCGGGGGTCAGCAATCATGACGTCAACAAAACCTGAAGTGTGTGAGATCGATCTGAATGTCTCGGGCATGACCTGCGCCTCGTGCGTCGGCCGTGTTGAGAAAGCGCTCAAGAATGTGCCTGGTGTTATGGACGCCAATGTCAATCTGGCTAATGGCCGCGCCCACGTCAATCTCTCAACAAACGGTCCAACGGCCAGCGCATTGACGATGGCGGTCATTAACGCTGGTTATGAGGCGACCGTAGCCATAGACCGTAAGGCAGATGCCCAGAAACGCGAAAGGCAACTCAAAGAGGAACTGCAGTCGCTGAAGCATGCGTTTATGATTTCGGCGCTGTTCACGCTGCCGGTCTTTCTGCTCGAAATGGGAGGTCACGTCCTGCCGGGATTTGCAGATTTTGTCCACAATACGGTTGGGCATCGCAACAGCTGGATCGTACAGTTTGTGCTGACAAGCATCGTGCTGTTCTGGCCAGGCAGACGCTTCTTTGTGCACGGTATTCCCGCACTCTTGCGTCTGGCTCCGGACATGAATTCACTGGTGGCGATGGGAACCAGTGCAGCGTGGGGATATTCGACCGTTGTTACTTTTTTCCCCGGAGTGCTCCCCGGGGATGCAGGCAATGTCTATTTCGAGGCGGCTGCAGTCATTGTCTGCCTGATTCTCATGGGGCGTTTTCTTGAGGGCAAGGCGCGCGGGCGCACCGGTGAGGCCATTGCCAAACTGCTGACGTTACAGCCAGAAACTGCAATGGTGCGGCAAGGCGATCAGGTCGTCGAGACAGCGATTGAATCGATTCGCCCCGGAGACACGGTGCAGGTCCAACCGGGTGAGCGCATTCCGCTGGACGGTCAGCTTGTCGACGGCCACTCCTTTGTGGATGAGTCGATGCTCACCGGTGAGCCGCTGCCGGTGAAGAAACAACCCGGAGCGACCGTTACCGGTGGCACTATCAACAAAACCGGCGCCTTCAGCTTCAGGGTACTGCGCGTGGGTGAAGACACGGTGCTGGCGCGGATAATCGCGATGGTAGAGAACGCGCAGGGCTCCAAGCTCCCTATTCAATCCCTGGTGGACAAAATTACACTCTGGTTTGTGCCCGCGGTGATGCTGGTGGCGGTCTCCACATTTTTATTTTGGCTGCTGGCGACGGATGCCGGATTGGGGACGGCTCTGGTGCACGCCGTCTCAGTGCTGATTGTGGCTTGCCCCTGTGCCATGGGTCTGGCAACGCCGGTATCGATCATGGTGGCGACGGGGCGTTCCGCAGAGATGGGAGTCCTCTTCCGCAACGGCAACGCGCTGCAAATGCTCAGTCAGACCCGCACCATAGCTTTCGATAAAACCGGCACTATCACGCAGGGCAAGCCTGAGCTGACCGATTTGCTGGCGCAACCGGGTTTCGATGCCGCTGAAGTATTGGCGATCGCAGCGGCCGTTGAAGAGAAGTCGGAGCATCCGATCGGTCTCGCTATTGTCGCCGCCGCTCGGCTGCAGGGATTGAGCCTGCCGGCGGTCAAGGATTTCGAGGCCCTGCCCGGCTATGGTCTGCGCGCCTGCGTCAACGGGGAAAGAGTCGACATCGGGGCGAATCGCCTTCTGGAAAAGCTTGGTCTGGACGCGCGTGCTGCGTTGCCCTCTGTCGTCGCGCTGGCTGAACAGGGCAAGACCCCGTTGTATATCGCGATTGGTGGGCGCCTGGCTGCGGTAATTGCGGTGGCGGATACCATTAGAGCCTCCTCCCCTGCCGCATTGCAGGCGCTGCGCCGGGCAGGCTTCAGAACCGCCATGATTACGGGGGACAATGCGCGTACGGCACAGGCGGTAGCCAAAACGCTGCAGCTGGATCAGGTCTATGCCGAGATACTGCCGGAAGGCAAAGTCGCCACACTTAAGCTATTGCGGTCCGAAGGGACCTTGCTCACCTATGTCGGCGATGGCATCAACGACGCGCCTGGGCTGGCCGAAGCGGATATCGGCATTGCTATGGGCAGTGGCACTGACATCGCCATTGAGAGTGCGGATGTTGTCCTGATGACGGGCGAGCTCGGCGCCGTGGTGAATGCTGTCATGTTGGCGCGCGCCACGATGCGCAACATCAAGGAGAATCTGTTCTGGGCGTTTGCCTACAACGTGGCACTGATTCCTCTGGCTACAGGCGCGCTCTATCCTGCCTACGGGTTGCAGCTGTCACCCGTGTTTGCCGCTGGGGCGATGGCATTGTCGAGCGTGTTTGTGCTGGGCAACGCGCTGCGCTTGAAGCGTTTTCGACCTGCACAATCATGAAGGCGTGCGCATGGTGACGAATTCTTCGGCCACGGTCGGGTGAATGCCCAGAGTCGCATCGAAATCGGCCTTGGTGGCACCTGCCTTGATGGCTACTGCCAGACCCTGCACGATCTCTCCAGCGTCAGCCCCCAGCATATGTATACCCACTACACGATCAGTGTCGGTGTCGACCAGCAGCTTCAGGAACGTCTTCTCGTGACGACCGCTAAGCGTATGGCGCAATGCTTTGAATTGGCTTCTGTAAACAGCCAGATTGGGATACTGCTGACGAGCGCCCTCCTCGTCCAGACCCACAGTCGCAATATTGGGATTGCTGAAGACGGCCGTCGGAATGTTCTCATAGCGCATCACTTTTGCCTTTCGTTCATCGGCTTTGCCGAAGAGTCGCTGCGCCAGGATCTGACCCTCGGCAAGTGCGACAGGCGTCAGGGCGACCCGATCAATCACGTCGCCAACGGCATGAATGTTGGCAACTGTGGTCGTGAAATCCTCATTCACGATGATGGCCCCATTTTCCCCAAGCTTGACACCCAGCGCCTCCAGCCCCAGGTTGGCGGTATTGGGGTTGCGACCCGTGGCAAACATCACGGCATCTACTGTCAGCACAGCGTCGCTGGACAACAACACCTGCAATCCGCCATCCGCAAGCCCGTGGATTTTCACAACATCTGTCTCCAGATGCAGCGTCGCGTACTTTTGCAGTTCAGCGGCGAAAGCACCGGCAATCTCTGTGTCGAAACCACGCAATAGTGTGGAGCCTCTGTGTACCAGGGTGGTAGTGACCTTCAGTCCTGACAAAATCCCTGCAAACTCGACCGCAATGTAACCGCCGCCCACGATCAGTATCGACGTTGGCAGCGAGGTCAGTGAGAACAGCTCATTGGAGGTAATTGCATGCTCTTTGCCCTCGATTTCGGGAATCGTGGGCCATCCCCCGGTGGCAAGCAGAATTTCTCTGGCAGTGATCGTCCTGTCCCCGAGAGCGATAGTGTGCTTGTCCAGCAGCAGAGCGCGCTGTTGATGTACGTCGACGCCAGCTCTCTCCAGCATGCCCAGATACACCGCATTCAAACGCTGAATCTCGCGCTCCTTGTTGTCGCGCAAGGTTGGCCAGTGGAAGCGTGGCTCGCCGGGCAACTCCCAACCGTAACCGCGGGCATCTTCGAAGTCGTGTGCGTAATGCGCTGCATAGCTGAAGAGTTTTTTGGGAATGCAGCCAACGTTGACGCAGGTGCCACCGAGATAGCGCTCTTCGGCCAAGCCAACTCTGGCTCCCAGTCCAGCTGCGATCCGGCTTGCACGGACGCCACCGGAGCCCCCGCCAATTACGAAAAAATCATAATCAAAATCAGTCAATTGCGTTACACCTTTCGATAGAGAATGAAATCTGGCGGCCCTTGAGAATAGCGCTTTGTGCAGCTATGATCCCAGAATAATTGGAATGGATACAGGCTCGATATGGAAATGCAAACTGATGCGGGAGTCCCGGCCATCGACGAGATGGAAGGTAAATCGACAGACGCCACGCCGCGGCTGTCCGTGAAGGATGCGGCAAAGATGTCTGCCAATCCAATTCCTGCCGAACTAACGGCACAGGGTGACAAGTTTGTCGTGCGTCTGCCAGTGAATCTGCGCAAGAAGTTAATGCAGATTTCACGTCGCCATCGTCGCAGCATGAACTCCGAGATTATTTTGCTGCTGGGCCGTTATCTTGAGGAGCAGGGTTATATGGCGGGCGAACACAAAGAACCCCTGGATTCCAAGCTCAGTCGCAAACTACGCACTTTGCCTGCCGAGAAGCTGCAGGCATTGCTTGCGCTGCTGGATTAATTGGCCCCGCCGCGGGTATCAAGGATTATGATGTCTTCAGGTGTACAGGGGTGCTTCGAATTCTCTGAAGCGGGTTGCGGCTCTGCTCCAATCGAACTCCGTGATGCGTCGTTGTGGTATTTTCCTCTGATGTTCACTGCAGATGAGGCAGATGCGCTTCTGAATTATTGTCTGTCGTGTCTGCCGTGGCGGCAGGATTTTCTGGTGATTGCGGGCAAGCGGGTTGCTATCCCGCGATTGCAGAACTGGTTCGGAGATCCTGATGCGCATTATTCTTACTCCGGGCTGGCCTTGACGCCCCTGCCCTGGACGGCTCAACTACTGCGGATAAGAGATCGTGCCGAATCTATTGCCGGGCAGTCGTTCAACGCGGCACTCGTCAACTATTACCGCAATGGCAGAGACAGTGTCGGTTGGCACAGTGACGATGAGAAAGAGCTGGGGCCGCAGCCCGTCATTGCCTCCGTCAGCCTGGGTGCCACGCGAGTATTTGAAATGCGGCATCGCTACGACAAAACCATCAAGACCTTGCGCCTCCCCTTGACCCACGGCAGCGTGCTGGTCATGAAGGGCGGGACTCAACAATTCTGGCGGCATCAGCTGCCCAAGGATGAGGAAGTTACACAGCCGCGCGTGAATCTTACTTTAAGAAAAATATTAGTATAGTTAAAACATAATGTTATGAGATTAATCTCGTGTTGATAATTACACAAAATCGGGCCGCCAGTGGAACACTTTGAACTTTGTATAGTCGGCGCTGGCGTCGTTGGGCTGGCATTGGCAGAACGCTTTGCCCGCACCCGTCCGCGGTCGTTTTCCATTGTGCTGGTCGAGAGCAACGCTTCCTTTGGGCAGGAGACCAGCAGCCGTAACAGCGAGGTCATTCATGCCGGTATTTACTACACACCCGGCAGCCTCAAGGCGCAACTCTGCCTGGAGGGGCGACACCTTCTCTACCAATACTGCCAGCAACACGGCATCGCGCATCGCCGGACCGGGAAGTTCATCGTCGCACAAGAGCATGAACAGGAAAGTCTTGAGCGAATTGTTCGCACGGCTACGCAAAATGGTGTCGAAGACCTCCAATGGGTGACTCGGCAGGCCCTGTCGGAGGAGGAACCCCTTGTGCTCGCGAGCCACGCACTTTATTCACCAAGTACGGGAATCATCGACAGTCATGGTCTGATGAGCGCACTGCTGGCTGAAGCTGAGCAGGCCGGCGTTCAATATGCCCCGCTCACAAGAGTTGTGGCCGTGGAGGCGCAAAATGGGGGCTTCATAGTGCAGACTGAGTGCGGCACTCCGGGGCATCTGGAGTTTTTTGCGTTTCGTTGCCGGTATCTCATCAATGCGGCGGGTCTCCATGCGCAGGAGCTGGCCAAGCGTATTGAAGGATTGGACAAGGCCAACGTGCCTGCGCTCTTCCTGAGTCGAGGGTGTTATTTCAGGCTTTCCGGCAAGGCACCGTTCAGGCACTTGATTTATCCGGTCCCCGAACAGAATCAGCGTGGTCTGGGTATTCACGCCACTCTCGATCTGGCTGGTCAGGTCCGCTTTGGCCCCGATGTTGAGTATGTCGATGAGATTGACTATCGGGTGCCAGAGGAGCGGCGTGAGATTTTTGTGGATGCGATCCGTCGCTACTATCCTGGGCTTGACGCCAGTCAGTTGCATCCCGATTATTCAGGAATACGACCTAAACTGTGCGGTCCCGATGGCGGTGTCGCAGACTTTCTCATTCAGGATGAAGCCACCCACGGTCTGCCAGGTCTCGTGCAACTGTTCGGCATGGAATCGCCGGGGCTGACCGCCAGCCTGGCAATTGCGCGCCTGATTGCCGACAAAGGAACGTTTCAGTAGCAGACATTCTCCGTGCCTTGAAGCTGCTATTGCGCGAACAGGTCGCAGTGCCATCAATACTGCTCTTCCTTGGTCTTTATGGTGGCATACACCTCAGCTGTACCGTCAGCTTTGATCATCAATACCTCATACGGCTGAAACTGGTCCCCTATCTCCATGCCCGGACTTCCCATTGGCATGCCCGGAACAGCCAGCCCCACCGCGTCATCCGGTTGCTCTTCCAGAAAGCGCTGAATGATCTTCGCAGGCACGTGCCCCTCGAAGAAGTATCCCTGCTCTGATACCGAGGTATGGCAGGATTGGTAAATGGGCGGTACACCACGAGTAAGCTTCTCAAGAGCAAGATTTTCGGGATGATTGATCTGAGCCACGAAACCGCGATCTTCAACGTGGTCGATCCACAGTTCGCAGCATCCGCAGGTTGGGTCCTTGAACACCTGCAGGACTGTTTTTGCGACTTCTTCGTTCGTGTTCGCTTCCTTTGCGATTGCTTCCTGCGCGATGACTGCCGCTTGGCCTGAGTGGTTCGCAGCGTTGCTGCTCTCCTGTTGGCAACTGGTCAATACCAAGGCCAGAAGCAATGGGAGCAGACCACTGAGTCCGTGCGGATTGATTACAGGGAATTGAAAGTATTTGAGTTGCATAAAACCTCACATGGTATGAGTCAGTTTTTCAGAGTTTAGCTGGCCTGCCAGCAGTGTCTCAATTTTTTTGCGCACATTGCCTTCAACATCCTTGAACTGGATGCCAATGCCGGTTGCTCGATTGCCCTGAGCGCGACGAGGCGTTAACCAGACAACAGTGCCTGCCACAGGAATTCTGTCCCCTTCATCCAGGAGTTTAAGCAGCATGAAGACATCATTCCCCAGTTCGTAGCTCTTGGTTGTGGGGATGAAAAGTCCGCCATTGATGATGTGAGGCATGTATGCGGCATAGAGCACAGTCCTGTCCTTGATGGTCAGCGACAGAATGCCATGCTTGGCTGGTTTGTTTTCGCTTTCGGCGGTGCTGATCATTTCAATGCCTTGGCTTGTCGTCGGCGCGCAGGACTAGCTTGCGCAGTCTCAGGAACAGGTCTTCCAGCATCAACTGGCTGTTCGGATTCGCAGTGCCGGCCAGTTGGGCTTGCACCGCAGCAACTTCATTGTAGAGTGAAAACAGTGATCTTGTCGGAAGGTTCGCGTCGTTCGCCTGCCCCAGTAAGGTTGCCGCGGCATTCTTCAACGCCTCTCCTTTAAGCATATCCTTCTGACCACACAGGCGGTATTTGGTCAACGAGCTAAGCCAGAACCCCAGTACTCGAAGCACCTCCGCCGGTTGGGATTTGGCGTAGCGCGCTGCCAGTGCCAGTGGCTGTATTCTGCCCTGAATCAGCTGCAACAAGGCTTCGCCGATTTCCTGCACCTGCGCACTGCTTCCGGAGGTATACATGTTTCTGGCGGCGAATGGACGGCCTTGAGTTAATTCGAGCAGCAGTTCAAGCTCACTGGTCGGCTGTTTGATTTGCTCACCCAACCACGCGAGAGATTGCCAGTTCGCTGGTCTGGGCAGGTTCAGCACCTGGCAGCGACTGGCGATTGTGGCGAGTACAGCTTTGGGGCGGTCCGTCAGCAACAGAAACAGTACATCGGCAGGAGGTTCTTCCAGCCCTTTCAACAGCGCATTGGCAGAACTGATGCCCAGACTTTCAGCAGTATCGAGGATGATAATCCGGCGCCCAAACGCATGAGAGCTGGTTTCCAGAAATGACTTCAATTCCCGGATCTGGTCGACTTTGATGACCTTGCCACCTTCCTCGGCTTCCACCACCAACAGGTCTGGATTGTTCCCGGCTTCGTTCAGCAAGCAAATAGAGCAGATGCCGCAGGGAGCGTTGGCCTCAGGATTCCGGCACAGGAGGAATTGCGCGAGCATGGTCGCAAAATAGCGCTTGCCCGTGTCGGCATCGCCCCTGAGCATGAAAGCATGAGGCATCTTGTCGCTGCGACATTGCCTGAGCGCCAGTTCCCAGGCTTCCTGTTGCCAGGGCAGCGTTTTTTTCAGTATCAGCGATTTCACAACATGGTTTCCAAGTGTCTGCGGATTTCAGTTTGCACGCTTTCCAGCGTCATGGCCGCATCAATCACGACGCAACGCTCAGGTTCTTGGCTGGCACGTGTCAGGTAAGCTTCCCGGACACGGTTAAAGAATTCGACTTTCTCCTGCTCAAAGCGATCCAGCTCTCCCCTCTGACGGGCCCGCTGCAGGCCGATCTCGGGAGCAAGATCGAGAATATAGGTAATATCAGGCCGTAACTCGCCCTGCACCATCGTCTCCAGCGCCGCGATGGTGCTTTTCGACAATCCTCGCCCGCCACCTTGATAAGCATAGGTCGCATCGGTAAATCTGTCACATACGACCCATTTGCCCGCCTGCAGGGCCGGGGCAATAACATGGTGAAGGTGCTGTGCTCTGGCGGCGAAGATAAGCAACAATTCCGTGAGCTCGCATATGTGCTCATCGCGTTTGTGGAGCAGGAGTTGACGAATCAATTCAGCGACGGGTGTACCTCCAGGTTCGCGTGTCACGATGTAGGGGATATTTGCCGCTTCCAGCATCGATGTGATGAATTGAATGTTGGTGGTCTTGCCGACGCCCTCCACACCTTCGATTGTAATGAATCGTGCTTGCGCGATATTGCTGATCATGGGGCATTAAATCCGAGGTCATTATTGCGGACTGTTGTTCAGGAGATAGCGTCTTACCGCCGCGTTGTGTTCTTCCAGTGTATTCGAAAAATGATGGCCGCCGTCGCCACGCGCAACAAAATACAATGCCGTATCATCACTTGGATGCAGCGTGGCATGCAATGCATCTCTCCCTGTCATGGCTATCGGCGTTGGTGGCAATCCATCAATGCGATAGGTGTTGTAAGGGGTTGTGGCGTCGAGATCCACCCGGCGAATATTGCCGTTGTAAGCGTCGCCCATGCCGTAAATCACTGTTGGATCCGATTGCAGGCGCATGCCTGACTGCAGCCTCCTGACGAAGACCCCTGCAATCTGCTCGCGCTCACTGAGCAGGCCTGATTCTTTCTCCACAATAGAAGCGAGGATTAGTGCTTCGTAGGGCGTGGTGAATGGCAGATCGGCCTCCCTCTGCTCCCACTCCTCGGCGAGGATCGTCTGGAGCTGAGCTGCCGAGCGCCGCAAGATTGAAATATCCGTAGCCCCGGATGTGTAGAAGTACGTGTCGGGGAACAGGAGTCCTTCCAGGCTGGTCATTGGGTTCGGCATAGCGGTCGCCACTGCGCCCTGCAACATCGAGAGTATCTCTGGGTCACTCTTGTCCTGCAGTGTGTTCAGCAGTTTGGGACTGCTCCATAACGTCTGCAGGGCCTGCCGCACACTGGTGCCCTCGATGAACACCACTGGATATTGTATGGATTGACCAGACATGAGGTGAGCAAGGGCCATTCTGGGGCTCATGCCAGTGCGCAGAGCATACTCACCTGCCTTCAGGCCGGTATCGAAGCCGTGGTAACGAGCCCAGAGGCCGAACAGTCTGGGTCGCTCCAGGTGAGCCACTGCTGCCAGCTGGTTGGCAACCTGCTGCATTGAACTGCCCGGGCGGACATCGATTACGACGTCGGCA